>NZ_JBITJH010000003.1:335639-446805 GCF_044459745.1 Micromonospora sp. NPDC050187 | reverse complement strand
GGGCGCGGGCGGGGGGGGGGGGGGGGTGCGCCCCCCCCCCCCCCCCCCCCCCCCCCCGGGGGGCGCCCCCCCCCCCCCGGGGGGGGGGGGGGGGGGGCCCCCCCCCCCCCCCCCCCCCCCCCCCCGACGGGTGGTGCGCTCAGGTCAGCCGAGGCTGCCCTTCATGGCGCCGATCAGCTCACCGTTGCTGGTGTCGCCGGAGAGTTCCCAGAAGAACGCCCCGCCGAGGCCCTGGTTCTTCGCGTACGTCATCTTGCCGCCGATGGTGGCCGGGGTGTCGTAGCTCCACCAGTTGCTGCCGCACTTGGCGTACGCCGTGCCGGCGACGGTGCCGGTCGACGGGCAGGTGTTCTTGAGCACCTTGTAGTCCTCGATGCCCTGCTCGTAGGTGCCCGGCGCGGGGCCGGTGGCGGTGCCGCCCGGGGCGGCCTGGGTGACGCCGGTCCAGCCCCGGCCGTAGAAGCCGACACCGAGCAACAGCTTGTTGGACGGGATGCCCTTGCCCTTGAGTTTCTGGATCGCCGCGTCGGCGTAGAAGCCCTGCGTCGGGATGCCGTTGTACGAGTGCAGCGGCGAGTGCGGGGCGGTCGGCCCCTGTGCGTTGAACGCGCCGAAGTAGTCGTAGGCCATCACCATGATCCAGTTGAGGCTCCCGGCGGCACCGGCGTAGTCGGCGGCGTCGATCTTGCCGCCGTTGGTGCCGTCGGCGGTGATCGCGGCGGTGACCAGATTCGAGGAGCCGAACTTCGACCGCAACGCGGAGGCCACGTTCTTGAACGCGTTCGGACCGCTGTTGTCACAGGTCAGGCCGCAGGCGTTCGGGTACTCCCAGTCGATGTCGATGCCGTCGAAGACGTCCGCCCAGCGCGGGTCCTCGACCAGGTTGTAGCAGCTCTCGGCGAACGCGGCCGGGTTCTGTGCGGCCTGGGTGAAGCCGCCGGACCAGGTCCAGCCGCCGAAGGACCAGACCACCTTCAGGTGCGGGTACATCTTCTTGAGCTTGCGGAGCTGGTTGAAGCTGCCGCGCAGCGGCTGGTCCCAGGTGTCCGCCACGCCGTCCACGCTCTCCGCGGCGGTGTACGCCTTCTCGTAGTCGGCGTAGCTGTCACCGATCGTGCACCGGCCCCCGGTGGTGTTGCCGAAGGCGTACATGATGTGGGTCAGCTTGGCGGCCGAGCCGCTGGTGTGGATGTTCTTGACGTGGTAGTTCCGGCCGTAGACGCCCCACTGGGCGAAGTAGCCGACGAGCTTCTTGTCCCCGGTCGGCGGCGGCGTGGTGGGCGGCGGGGTCGTCGGGGGCGGGGTGGTCGGCGGGGCCGTGGTGGGCGGCGTGGTGGTCGGCGGCGGGGTGCCACCGCCACACGGGGCGCCGTTGATCGTGCAGTTCAGCGGGGCCTTGTACGCCCCGGTGCCGTTGTAGCCCCAGCTGAAGGTGGCGCCGGGCGCGATACCGCCGGCCCAGCTCTTCTTCACCGCGACGTACCGGTTGCCGCTGCGGGTGACGTCGGCGTCCCAGGAGCTGCTGACGCTGGTGCCGGAGGGGAGCTCGAACTCGATACGCCAGGTGCTGACCGCAGCGTCCGAACCGTTGGTGATGGTCACCCGCGTCTCGTGACCGGTGCCCCAGTCCGAGGCCTTGGTGAAGCTGGTGGTCACGCTGCCGGCGCCGAAGGCCGAGGTCATCGGGACCGCAGCGACGGTCACGGCGACCACGGCGCTGGCCCAGAGGGCCCGGCGGAGTGATCTTCTCATGCGGCGTCTCCCTAAACAGTTAGGAAACTTTCCAGATGGTGGTTGAGACGCTACTCACGCCGTCATCACTTCGTCAAGATGCGCATCTATCGATTTACATCTCGGATCCCCGCCGGTCAGCGGGGCGCGCCCGTCCCGTACGGCGTGTCGACTCGCCGTCACCCGGGGTTCACCGTTCCGGTCGGCCCGTCGCCTGCCGGCGTACGCCTACGCGGCGCTAACCTCGCCGGCATGAGCGTCTTCGACATCGAGATCAACGCCCTCGCCGGCGGTACGGCCAACCTCTCCGGCCACCGGGGGCGTGCGCTCCTCGTGGTGAACGTGGCCTCCCGCTGCGGCCTCACGCCGCAGTACGCCGGCCTGCAGAAGCTGTACGACGCCTACGCCGGACGCGGGCTGGTGGTGCTCGGGGTGCCGTGCAACCAGTTCGCCGGGCAGGAGCCGGGCACGGCCGACGAGATCGGCGACTTCTGCCGGATCTCCTACGGGGTGACCTTTCCGCTGACGGAGAAGGTCGAGGTCAACGGTCCCGGCCGGCACCCGCTGTACGCGCTGCTCACCCAGGCCACGGACACCGACGGCCACACCGGCGACATCCGCTGGAACTTCGAGAAGTTCCTCGTCGCGCCGGACGGCACGGTGGCCGCGAGGTTCGCCCCCACGGTCGAGCCGGACGCCCCGGAGCTGCACGCGGCGATCCAGCGGGTTCTGCCGGCGGCGGACTGAGCCGGGCCAACCCCTACACCCCGCCTCGACCGTGTCGAGGACTTGCCCGTCCACACTGCGGACCGAACGCCCGCACATCGGACGACCGGGAGCGCCATGAAACCGACCAGCCGGCCCATCGGCTACTGGCTACGACACCTGCACGACCTGATCGAGGCGCAGTTCGAGGCCGCCCTCGCCGAGGACCGGCTCGGCCGGCGGCACTGGCAGACCCTGCACCTGCTGCACGAGGACCCACGGACGGCCGCACAACTGGACGCCGCCCTGGCTCCGTTCGGCGCCGACGGCGGCAGCGCCGTGGACGATCTGACCCGACACGGGTGGGTGGTCCGGAGCGACGACGATCGGCTCCACCTGACCGGAGCCGGCCGGATCGCCCACACCCAGGTGGCCGCCCGGGTCGAGGCGGCCCGCGATCTGCTGATGCGCGGTCTCACCACCGAGCAGTACGTGGAGACGGTACGGGTGCTCGCGGTGATGGCCGGCAACCTGGAGTCGACCCGGCCGACACTTGCGACCCCACCGGCGACCAGCGTGGGGGCGAGTTCCCCGCCGGCGGCGACAGAGGACCGGTAGGGGTGTACCGACGCACCGGGCCCGCCGCGACGGTACGCGGCGGGCCCGGTGCGGACGAGGCTCCGGTTCAGCCCGCGACGGAGCGGAAGACCGGGTAGTTGCCGCCGGACTGGCCGGCCGCCGTCGGGTGGTACGACACACCGATGTCGAGGACGTTCAGCGCGTGCAGCCACTTGGTGCCGTAGCTGCACAGCTGGTGCCCGACAAAGGCGCTGCGCACGTCGGCGAAGCGGAAGCCGTGCGAGGTGGCCCGGCTGCGGATGATGTCGTCCACCAGGTTGATGCCCTCGTTGATCTTCGCCCGCGCGGTGTCGGTGAGCCCGACGCAGGGGGTGTTCAGCTGGTAGAAGACCGGGTAGCCGACGACCACCACCCGGGCGGAGGGGGACCGGGTCTTGATGCCGTTGTAGACGTTGTCCAGCAGTCGCGGCAGGTCGTTGCGGGCCTTGACCATGGCGGCGTCCACCGAGGCCACACACTGGCTCGTGCCGTAGAGCACGCAGGTGGTCATGATGTTGGCGAAGCCGACGTCGTTGCCACCGACCTGGACGCTGACCAGAGTGGTGGTCGACGTGAGCGCCGAGAGCTGGCTGTTGATCACGCTCGTGGTGGTGGCCCCGGAGCAGGCGACCGACTTGTAGGAGGCCGGCTTGATGTTGGCGGCGTACAGCGCGGGGTAGGCGTTGGTGCTGCGCTTGCAGCTGCCACTCTCGCTCGTGTAGCTGCCGGCACCCACGCCGGAGGCGTACGAGTCGCCGAGGGCGACGTACCGGTCGGTGGCCGCCGCCTGGGCGGGAACGGCCGTCACGATGGTGGCGCCGAGAGCCGCTGTGAGGCTCAGGGCGAGGGTTACCAAGCGGGATCTCCGCACGTCGCACACTCCCGGGGGCTAGGAGAAAGATCAGCAAGAGATAGATATCACTTAATAGCTCTGCCCGGAAGAGCAGATAGGGGTAGACGTCAATATTTTCCAAATCGGAACCCCTAGTCGAAGGTCGTCGCCACGCTGCGCGACCCTCCGCTCCCCCTGAGCCGGATTCCGGAGACGCCCCGACCGGCTTTCCGTGCCCCGCACCCGGCCGACCCTGCCCGTCCACACAGGAGGCACTACGGTCTGTTCGGCCGCGTTTCGCCGAGGAGTCGACCCACCATCCCGGTCGGGCTGGCGACCCCCGGCGACCGGGACGCGGCAGCACGTCCCCCATCCCTCTTCCAGGAGCAGCACAACGTGATCAACAAGTACGCCGGCTACTGCGCCGGGTGCCACCAGCGGGTCGAGGCCGGAGCCGGGCAGCGGCTCAACGTGGCAGGTAGCTGGAGCACCTACCACCCCGGCTGCGCACCGGCCCGGACCGCACCGCCGCGCGGCACCCACCCCGGCTGGCACGATCTGCCGCTGGTCGGCTTCGACCTGGAGGGGACGCTTCCCGCGCCGATGCGCACCCGGATCGTCTCGGCGGCGCTGACCCACCCCGACGGCACCGAGGACACCTGGCTCGTTGACCCGGGCGTGCCGATCCCACCCGACGCCACCGACCGGCACGGCATCACCGACGAGATGGTCCGGGCGAACGGCCGCCCGCCCGCCGAGGCGCTGGCGGAGATCGGCAGCGCCGTGGCGAAGCTGATCGCCGACTCGACGCCGCTGGTGGCCTTCTGCGCCTCCTACGACGTCACCGCCCTGCACACCGAACTCGCCCGGCACGGCCTGCCGTCGATCCCCTGGGAGCGGGCGATCGTCATCGACCCGTCCGTCCTGCACCGGCAGGTCGAGCCGCGCTGGTACGGCGGCCGTCAACTCGGCGACCTCTGCCCCTACTACGAGGTCGAGCCCGGCACCGCCCACGAGGCAGCCAGTGATGCCCGCGCCGCCGCCGGCCTGGCCCGCTCCATCGCCGCCCGGCACGAGCGGATCGCCCGGATGGACCCGCACGACCTGCACCGGGCCCAGATCGACTGGTACGCCGAGCAGGGCCGCGACCTCCAGCGCTACTTCGACGGCAAGGGCCTGCGCCGGACAGTGAGCCTGGAATGGCCACTGGAGACGGAAGACCGCGACTGACCATCCGTCCCGTTCACCCGGCATTTTGTCAATCTTGGACAGTTACCGTCGTATCCGAACGGCAACTGTCCAAGGTTCACCGTCAGTGCTCGAACCGGCCCGGCGGAACGCGCCCGTCCGTAGAAGCACGGTCCTACCCGTGTCGGATATCGGCCGACGGCATGGCAGCTCGTTGGTAATCTTCCTCTCCCGGCACGCGAACAGCCTTGGAGACGTTTGTGGCGACGTTCCATCAACAGCACCAGACGGTCCAGTATCAGATCAACGGTGAAACGGTGCACGTCAACGAGGGCCACCGCCGTCTGGTCGAGAAGATCGACGAGCTGATCACGCAGGTGGGTCGGGCCGAGAACGCGGACGAGCTGGTGCCGGTCATCGGCTGCCTGGAGGAGGCCCGGGCGGCGTCGGTCGACGGTGACCCGGGCCGGGCGGTCGCACTGCTGCGGCGGGCGGCGGAAGTGGCCGGTCCGGCCGCCGCCATCATGACCGGCATCTCTGCCGTGGTGCAGAGTTTCCAGTGAGCGATCCGGACGCGTACGACCTGGTCTTCGATCAGACCGGTCAACAGGTCGACCTGCAGTACAACGCAGAGGCGATCATGGTCGTCAACCACATCGCCGACGGCCGGAGCGGCAAGCGGTGTCCCCGGTGCAACGCCGCGCCGATGCGGCAGACCAGCATCGTCTGGGACGAGAACACGCGGCGGGTCGACCGGGGGACCATGGTCCTCAACTATCTCGCGCTGCGGGTGGCGCCGCCCCGACGTCCACGTGAACGGCACCACGCTTTTCCCCTCCGGTCGTATCTGCGCGGCTTCGGACTCCTGCTGGGGCTGTCACTGGTGTCGACCTTCTTCGGTCGGATGGGCGACATCGTCATGACGTTGGCGATAGCGGGTGTCGTGGGCCTGGCCATCTGGGCCGTCCGCGGATACCTCAGGTTCCGGGCCGCACGCGAGGCCGACCGGCAACGGTGGGAGAAGAACACCACCCGCTACCGGCGAGATCGGGATCGCTGGCGGCAGAGCTGGTTCTGTAGCGCCTGCGGGGCGAAGGCCGTGGAGCGGAAGCCGAACCACCGGCAGCCCGCGCACTCCGGCTCCGCGTCGACCAGCCAGCGGGGCGACGCCCCCTCCCGCCGTCCGGCCAGGCCCCGCCAGCGCAACCGGCGTCCGTCGGGTACGGACTGACCGACCGGGGCGGCCCCACGTGGTCGCCCCGGTCGGCGTGGCGGTCACGCGGCGGCCAGTTCCCTCCTCCGCGCGCCCTCCCGGCGCCGGGTCAGCAGGGCGTCCAGCGACCAGCGGCCCGCGCCCACGACCGCGATGAGCAGGAACGACCAGCAGAACAGCGCGGCGAGTTCCCCCCGGTTGTTCATCGGCAGCAGCGCGACCGGCTGGTGCACCACGAAGTAGGCGTAGGCCATCGATCCGGAACAGATCACGGCGGCGGGCCGGGCCCAGAGACCGACCAGGACGAGCAGACCCCCGACGAGCTGGATCAGTGCGGCCCACCAGTTCGGCCAGAGGCCGACCTCGAGGGCTTCGCCGCCGCCCTGGCTGCCGCCGAAGACGCCGAATATCGAGGACATACCGCGTGTCAGGAACAGCAGTCCGACAACCATGCGGAACAGGCTGATCACCGGGTGGGCAAGGCGGTTGACAGTCACGATCGTCCCTCTCCGTCGACAGGTACCTACGGGCGTTGCACGGACCGGTGCCGGCTCCGGTGGCACCAACGGATCTCCCGCCCACTCCCCCACGCCACGGGTGGCACCCGGCTGCGGCCCGGCACTACGGAAGGAGTCGACTTTTGACTGAGCAAGAAGTCCGCTAAACCCTTTATGCTCTATTGATGGCGCTAAGTCAATAGATGTCATACGGAGGGTTGCGAAGCCCGCCCCCGGGGGCAGGACGAGCGACCACGACGGGTCGGAACAGCTCCCGGTGACACGTACGAACGGAGTGGACGGAACGGTTCAACGTTCAGGACCGCGACCTCAGCGGACGCCGTCGCCGGCCGACCGTCGGCAAGTTCCGGGGCGGTCACCGGGCATCCGATGCCAGCCCGTCCGGGAACTGGGTCCTACCGACATGCCGGATTCGCTCGTTGTCACCCCACGAGCGGGCACGGGCGAGAGGGGTCAATCACCCCGACTCAGGCGGTAACCCCGACAGCGGCGCGCATACCGCCCGTGGCCGGACCGGTCCGACGAGGGTGGTGCGGCCCCGATCCCGGCACGACCACGCCAGACGAGGCAGGCGGCACGTGCGCCGGAGCCGAGGGCAGGGTCAGGTGGCCTGCGCGGCCAGCTCCCGGGCCCGGTCGCGGGCCGCTTCGAGGGCGGCGAGCAGCGCCGCCCGTACGCCGTGCTTCTCCAGCTCGCGTACGGCGGAGATGGTGGTACCGGCCGGCGAGGTGACCGCTTCGCGGAGCTTCACCGGGTGTTCGCCGGAGTCGCGCAGCATCACCGCCGACCCGATGGCGGTCTGCACGATCAGCTCGTGGGCCACCTGGCGGGGCAGGCCGAGCAGGATCCCGGCGTCGACCATCGCCTCGACCAGCAGGTAGAAGTAGGCCGGACCGGAGCCGGAGAGGGCGGTCACCGCGTCCTGCTGCGACTCGGGCACCCGGATCGTCGCGCCCAGCGGCTTGAACATCTCCTCGGCCAGGGCGAGGTGTTCCCCGGTGGCGTGCGCGCCGGCCGAGATCGCGGTCATCGCCTGGTCGACCAGGGCCGGGGTGTTCGTCATGACCCGGACGACCGGGGTGCCGGCGGGCAGCCGCCGACTGAAGAAGCCGGTGGGCAGGCCGGCGCAGAGCGAAATGACCAGCTTCCCGTCGGGGACCCTGGGGCCGATCTCGTCGAGCAGCACCCCCGCGTCCTGCGGCTTGACCGAGATCGCGAGCACCTCCGCGTCCCGCACCGCGGTCAGGTTGTCGACCACCCGAACGCCGTAGCGGGTGGCGATCTCCTCGGCGCGTTCCCGGCGCCGCGCGGTGGCCAGCAGCCGGTCGGCCGGCCAGCCCGAGCGCAGCAGCCCGGAGAGCATCAGCTCGCCGATCTTGCCCGCGCCGATCACCGCGACCGTGTGCACCCCAGTCGACATCCCGCCGTACCCCTCTCCTGTCCCGCCCGCGCCGACGGCGACGCCGTCGGGTCGCGACGACCCGGTGCGCGGGGCGGCGGACGTCGGGACGTCCGCCGCCCCACCCGGTCAGCTGCCGAAGAAGACCTCGGCCTCGGCGTACCGCTCCAGCGGCACGGTCTTCAGCTCGCGGGTGGCGTCGGCGAGCGGGACCCGGACGATGTCCGTGCTCTGCATGGCGACCATCTTGCCCCAGTCGCCCTCGTGCGCGGCGTCGATCGCGTGGAGGCCGAGCCGGGTGGCGAGCACGCGGTCGAAGGCGGTCGGGGTGCCGCCGCGCTGGATGTGGCCGAGCACGACGGTGCGGGCCTCCTTGCCGGTCTTGGCCTCGAGCTGCTCGGCCAGCCACTGGCCGATACCGCCGAGCCGGACGTGCCCGAAGGCGTCCAGCTCCTGGTTGTGCAGGACCATCTGGCCGTCGAGCGGCTGCGCGCCCTCGGCGACCACGACGATCGGGGCGTACTGGTGCTGGAAACGCTTCTCGACGTAGCCGGCGACCTGCTCGACGTCGAACTGCCGCTCCGGCAGCAGGATCACGTTGGCGCCACCGGCGAGGCCGGCGTGCAGTGCGATCCAGCCGGCGTGCCGCCCCATCACCTCGACGACCAGCGTCCGGTGGTGGCTCTCGGCCGTGGTGTGCAGCCGGTCGATCGCCTCCATGGCGATGTTGACGGCGGTGTCGAAGCCGAAGGTGTAGTCGGTGGCGCCGAGGTCGTTGTCGATGGTCTTCGGCACGCCGATGACGTTGACGTCCAGCTCGTGCAGCTTGGTGGCGACACCGAGGGTGTCCTCACCGCCGATCGCGATCAGGGCGTCGACGCCCTGCGCGGCGAGGTTCTCCTTGATCCGCTCGACACCGTTCTCGATCTTGAACGGGTTGGTGCGGGACGAGCCGAGGATGGTGCCGCCCCGGGGCAGGATGCCGCGGACCTCCGCGATGCCCAGCGGACGGGACAACCCCTCCAGCGGGCCCTTCCAGCCGTCCCGGAAGCCCACGAATTCGTGGCCGTAGCTGGCGACGCCCTTGCGGACCACCGCCCGGATAACCGCATTGAGACCGGGGCAGTCGCCACCGCCGGTGAGCACGCCGATACGCATGATCTGCTCATCCTCCTGGAGCCTCGGTAAGCCCAACAAAGCCCCAGGATATGGGTCAGATCCGACCATCGGCGCCGTTGCCGGCCCGGGGCGGGCCGTCAGAGCGCACTGTAGTCGGCACGCCTGTGCCCCGACAGCGCGCCCCGGAAGGTGTCCACCCACCGCCCCGTGCCGTTCACGGGTCAGTAACCGACCGCGCGGTTGTCGCCGGGTCGGGGCGGCCGGCCGGTCACCGCCGCCCGGGCGGCGCCGAGCAGATTGACCACCGTGCTGCCCGGCGAGTCCCAGTACTCGGCCGAGCTGGCGTGCACCCTGATCAGAGTCAGTCCGGGCGTGTCCGGCCCGTCCGGGAACCACACCCGCAGCGCGGGTTGCCAGAGCCGCTCGACGTCGGCCCGGCCGTTCTCCTCCCGCGCGGTGCCGGAGACGGAGATCCAGGTGTGTCGCCGCTGGTCGCCGAAGGCCGCGTTGACCTCCGGGTTGACCCGGATCTGCCGGACCTTGGCCGAGTCCGTCCGGGCGAAGAACCACAGGTCGCCGTCGAACTCCGCCTCCTGCAACACCATCGGGCGGCTGACCTGCCGCCCGTCGACGGCGATCGTGGTGAGCATGCAGACGCGCGCGGCGCGGATCAGTTCGGTGACCCGGTGCCGTGCCTCGGTGTCCGTGGTCGGCTGAGGACTCATGGTGGCACTCCCTCGCGTCGGTTCCACGCGGGCCGGGGTGCGGTGCCCGGCACCGGCTCGAGAACCGGTGCCCGGGACGGAACCGCCCAAACCTGTACGACGGAACCGGCGCCGGGACGACCGGAGGTCCCCGCCGGCACGAGCGGTGGGGGTCCGGTTCAGTCGCCGGTCATCGCCCGCCACCGGGCGAGGTTGTGCCGGGCGTCGACCAGCGCGTCGTGCCGGGCCGCGTCGGCGGACGGCAGCGGCGGACGGCCCCGGTCGTCCCAGAGCTGACGGAGCTCCTTGGTGAACCGGGGGATCTCCCGGGGCAGGGTGATCATCGAGCCCCAGAGCTGGGCGAGCACCACGTGGTCGTAGGCGGCGTACCACGCCCAGAGTTCGATCTGCTCGCCCGACCGGCCACGCACCGGTTCGACCAGGAAGTCGAGCAGGTCCTCCCGGATGCGCTCCCGGGACCGCCAGGCCCGGTCGGCGGGCGAGGGCAGCTTGTCGAGCACGTTGCGACGCACCCAGGGCACCGCGCGGGAGTCGTCGAACTCGGTGGAGACCGCGTAGAACTCACGGCCGTACTCGTCGACGACGCCGATCGACACGAGGTCGATGGTGCGGCCGTCCTCGATGAACTCGCAGTCGTAGAAGTAGCGGTAGACCATCCCGGTCATCCTCGCGCACCATCCCGGCGGGCCGACCGGCGGGGGCGGCGGGAGCAGGACCGCCAGCCGGCGGCACGACCCCGACGACCCGACGTCGGGAACCCGGGAGGGCAGACCCGGCGACCTGTCGCGACCGTGCGACCCCGGCGACCCGGCCCCGCGGCCGGACGGTCGGCGCGAGGGTGGTCCCGCCCCCCGCGCCGGCCGGTCGCGGCGGTCCGCGATCCGCTCCACCGCGCCCCCCGTGCGGTCGCCGCCCGACGGTGGACCTCTCCTCTCACCTTGGCATCCTTCGCAGCTCAGGATTGTCACGGAAGTGATTTCAGGGGTGTACAGCAAGCGACAGGGACGTCATGATCTGATGTGTACCGCTACCGGACGCCGAACCGGTGTCAGTTCACCTCCACCCGGGGGCTGTCAGGTTCACCCGGCTGCGAGTTGTGGTCCTTGACCGGGGAGGGGTTGGGCCGTGGAGATGCGCCTGCCGGAGCCGGGTGACGCGCTCACGGGAGTCGAGATGTTCGCCGGCCTGGAGCCGGAGGTCCGCCAGCGGGTGATCGCGGCGGCGGTACCGCGCACCTACCGCAAGGGGCAGCTGCTCTTCGTGGAGAACGACCCCGGTGAGTCCCTGATCGTGCTCCGCCGGGGCGCGGTCGCGGTGTTCCGCACCGCCCCGACCGGGGAGCGGGCCGTACTGTCGGTGATCCGACCGCCGGACGTGCTCGGCGAGGTGTCCCTGCTCGACGCCTCGACCCGGTCGGCGTCCGCCGAGGCGATCGAGGACTGCAGCGCCCTGGCGCTGTCCCGACCGGCCTTCATGGAGCTGGTGCACTCCAACCCGCGCATCCTGGACGCGGTGATGCGGTCGCTGGGCGGCCTGATCCGCCGGCTGACCGAGCAGAACGCCGACCACGTCTTCCTCGACCTGCCCGGCCGGGTGGCCAAGACGCTGGTCCGCCTGGCCGGGGAGAGCCAGGCTCCGATGATCACGATCGAGCTGAACCAGTCCCAGCTGGCGGAGATGGCCGGGGGCTCGCGGCAGAGCGTCAACCAGGCGATCGGCTCGTTCGCCAGCCGGGGTTGGCTGCGGACCGAGGGACGCCGGATCGTGGTGACCGACGTGGCGGCGCTGCGCCGCCGGGCAGGCATGGCCGACCGCTGACCGGGTCGGGGGCCACGCGTCGCCCCCGTCATCCGGTACGTGTTCCGGGAACACGGAGCCACGCTCCGCGCCGCACCCGGGCGGCTACGGGTGCCGCCCGCACGCCGGAGGCGGACACGACGGTGCCCCGCAAGCCGGGTGGCACGCGGGGCACCGTGTCGAGTGCGTCGGTCAGGGCTTCGTGCTGGTCGGCCCGACCCACTCGGTGGTCGCACCGCCGCCCGACTTCGGGACCTCGGTGACGATGCCAGCGGCCTGGAGCTCGGCCAGGGTCGCGGCGTCCACGTCGACGGTCTCCCCTGCGGCGTGGTTCACGCCGTCGCCGTCGGTCCACTCCGATTCCAGCCGGACGTACACCATGGAATTCTCCCCCTGTGTGATCGAATCTGGGCTGACTGAATGTAGCCGTTGCCGGCAACAAAGACACTGTCCGTAAGCCAACAGGCGGGTACCCGACAGCAGCTTGTTACCGGGATACTGACGGTGGACGGTCCCCGTGGGCCGTCGACGGCCACTTTCGGTCACCGCCGCGCCGACGCGACACGCCCGGCCGGCTCGCTCAGCTCGGATCGTCCCGGGAGGTTGGCATCGCCGCCCACTGTGCCCAGTGCGGCCGACCCACCGCGCCCGACGACCGCTTCTGCGGTGGCTGCGGTGCGGAACTGGCCCTCACCTGCGAACACTGCGACCGGCCGCTCGCCTCGGACGCGGCCTTCTGCACCGGATGCGGCCGGGCCCGCACGGGCCGCGACACGCATCCGGCGGTCCGGGGCGGGGGCCCCACCCCGACCGCACCGCCGCAGGAGGACCGCCGCCGGGTCAGCGTCCTTTTCGTCGACCTGATCGACTTCACCCCGTACGTCGAACAGTCCGATCCGGAACTGGTCCGCGGGTTGCAGACCGGCTTCTTCTCCGCCGCCCGCCGGGTGATCGGCCAGTACGGCGGAGTGGTGGAGAAGTACATCGGGGACGCGGTCATGGCGCTCTTCGGCGCGCCCGTCGCGACCGAGACCGACGCGCTGCGCTGCGTCCGGGCCGGACTGGAGCTGCAACGGGTGCTGGCCCGCTTCGCCCCGATCGGCGCCGACGGACTCCGCTTCCGGGTCGGGGTGGCCACCGGCGAGGCACTGGTGGACGTGGCTGCCGCGCACCACGGCGGTCAGGCCATCGTGGCCGGCGACGTGGTCAACACCGCCTCCCGTATGCAGTCGGTGGCCCCGCCCGGCGGCGTGCTGGTCTGCGGCACGACGTACGGGCTCACCCGGGGTGCGGTCCGGTACGAGCAGCAGCCGGCGGTCACCCTCAAGGGACGTTCGTCGCCGACCGAGGTGTGGCTGGCGCTCGGCGCGGCCCAGCGGCGACAGCCGGACCGGGAACCGGACGCCACCCCGCTGATCGACCGGGAACACGAACTGGGCCTGCTGGTCAACGCGCTGGACCGGGCGACCCGGGAGCGGATGCCGCAACTGGTGACCGTGTTCGGCCGGGCCGGGATCGGCAAGAGCCGACTGGTCCGGGAGCTCTACCGGCACACCCGCGCCGGCGCGGACGGGTCGCTGACCTGGCGTACCGGCCGGTGTCCGCCGTTCGGCGAGAACGTCACGTTCGCCGCGCTGGCGGACATCGTCAAGTCCGAGGCCGGCATCCTCGACACCGACCCGGCCACCGCCGCCGCGCCCCGGCTGCGGGCCGCGGTGGCCGACCTGGTCGGGCCGGGTGAGGCGGACCGGCTGGTCGACGCGCTGCGCCCGCTGGTCGGCCTGCCGGGCCCGACGCTGCCGGCCGAGGAGACCCAGTCCGCCTGGCGGCGGTTCCTGCTGGCGCTGGCCGCTCGCCGCCCCACCGTGCTGGTCTTCGAGGACCTGCACTGGGCCGACGACAAGATGCTGCGCCTGGTCGAGCTGCTCGGGGCGTCCGCGCGGGACGTGCCGCTGCTGGTGCTCTGCACCGCCCGACCGGAGCTGATCAACCGCGACCCCACCTGGGCGGGCACCATCAGCGGGTCGCTGACCATCACCCTGCCGCCGCTGCGTCCGAGCGGGATCACCTCCCTGTACGCGCACCTGTTCGGCCAGTCCGCCTTCTCCCCCGACCTGATCAACCCGCTGGTCGAGGTCGCCGACGGCAACCCGCTCTACGCCCACGAGTACGTACGGATGCTGATCGAGCAGGGCTTCCTGCGCCAGTCGGGGCGGGGTTGGCTGCTGAAGAAGCAGGACGGGCTGCCGATCCCGGACAACGTGCACGCGGTGATCGCCAACCGAGTCGACCTGCTCGACCAGGCCGACCGGGCGGTGCTGCTGGCCGCCTCGGTGGTCGGCACCCAGTTCTGGCCCGGCGCGGTGGCCGCCGCGCTCGGGCAGCCGGTCGAGGCGGTGGAGCGGGCGCTGCGCCGGCTCGGGCAGCGCGACTTCGTCGTCGAGCTGCCGGCGTCCACCATGGCCGGTCAGGCCGAGTACCAGTTCCGGCACGTGCTGGTCCGGGACGTCTGCTACCAGCGGCTGCCCCGCACCGAGCGGGTCGCCCGGCACGAGCGGACCGCCGACTGGATCGACGCGCTCGCCCGGGGGCGGGACACCGACCTGGCCGAGGTGCTGGCCAACCACCGGTGGGCGGCGCACGAGATCGCCCGTACCCTCGGGCTGGACACCCGCCGGTACGCCGCGTCGGCGCGCGAGGCGCTGCACCGGGCGGCGCGGCGGGCGTACACCCTGCACGCCCTGGACGCGGCGGCGCACCACACGACCCGGGCCCTCGGCCTCGCCGACGACGCCGACCCGTTGGGCCGGCTCCAGTTGGAGTTGCTCGGCGCGGAGATCTCGTTCTTCCGCGACGGCGCGGCGTTCCTCGACGCCGGCGGCACCGAGACGCTCACCGACCTGGCCGAACGGCTCTTCACCCACAGCGACGTCGGCTGTGCCGCACGGGCGTGGACGTTGCTCGGCCGATCGGCGTGGATCCGCACCGACCGGGACACCGCGCTGGGCCGGCTGGCCCGGGCGGTGCAGCTGTTCGAGGGGCTGCCCGACAGCGAACAGAAGGCGGACGCCTACGCCGAGCTGGGGCGGCTGCACATGCTCAACAACGAGAGCGCCGAGGCGGTGGCGGCGGCCAGCACCGCCGCCGGGATCGCCGAGCGGCTCGGCCTGGTGGAGGCCCGGGTGGACGCGCAGATCACCGCCGCCACCGCCCGCTACCAGGCCGGGGACCGGACCGGGGTGGACGAGCTGCACGCGGCGTTCGAGACCGCGCGGACGCAGCAGTTGCTCGCCCTGCCCCGGGCGATGCAGAACCTCGCCTACGTGGTCTGCGAGGAGGGCGACTGGGTCCGCTCCAACGAGCTGCTCACCGAGGCGGCGGAGCTGTCCGGCTCACCCGGGCTGACCACCGGGTACTCCGGCGAGGCGATGCGGGCGTACTTCGAGGGCGAGTTCGCCGCGCTGCTGACCGCGGCGGACGCCTTCGTGGACACCCCGACCGGCCGGTGGGACATGCAGGTACGCGGGCTCCGTGCCGGCCTGCGGATCCTACGCGACGAGCCGGTGCCGGGCGAACGGGGCGGGCCGGTGCCGGGCGAGCGGACTGGCCGTCCGGGCGGGTCGGGGCCGGTGCTGACCGCGGTCGGACCCCGGCCGCCCCGGCCGGTCGACGACGTGAGCGACGCGTTGGACACCGCCCGGCGCAGCGGGTTCCGGCGGCTGCACTGGACGACGCTGGGCATCAGCGCGCTCTGCCGGGCGCTGCAGGGGCGTACCGGTGAGGCCGGGGAACTGCTGACGGAGCTGGACGACTCGTGGTCCGCGGTGCCGGCGCTACTCAGTGGTGAGTGGATCGCGGCGGCGGCGTACGCGGCGGTGCTCTGCGGACGGGACGCGGCGGTGCGGGTACGCGGGATGCTGGAGCGGGCACCGCACCGGACCCCGTGGACCGACGCCGCCCGGCAGACCGTCACCGCGGCGCTGGCCGCGACCGACGGCGACCACGCTCGGGCCGGGCAGCTCTACGGTGCCGCGGCCGAGCTGTACGGACGGATCCCGGCGGTGACCGACCGGATGCTCGCGCTCGCGTTCGCCGCGAAGGAGCTGGAGCGGGCGGGCGACCCGGCGGGAGCGGCCACCGTGCTGGGCGAGGTACGCACGTTCGCCCTGCGCAACCGCGCCCCCGGCCTGCTCCGCCTCGGCGACCCGGACGTGCCCACCTACTCCTCCCCCACCCTCGCCTCCTGACCTCGCCCCGCCCCGAGGAACGAGGTGGGGGCGGGCGGGGCGTCAGGCGGGGACGGGGGTCGCCGGCTGGTTCTTGACCTTCTGGGCGTAGATGTCGACGTACTCGCGGCCGGAGAGTTCCATCAGCTCGTACATGATCTCGTCGGTGACCGCGCGCTCGACGAAGCGGTCACCGGCCAGGCCGGCGTACCGGGAGAAGTCGAGCGGGGCGCCGAACCGGATCCGCACCTGGGCGACCTTGGGGACGAGCTTGCCCGGGGGCTGGATCTCGTCGAGGTTGAGCATGACCACCGGCACCACCGGGGCGCCGCTCTCCAGGGCCAGCCGGGCCACGCCGGTCTTGCCCCGGTAGAGCCGGCCGTCCGGGGAGCGGGTGCCCTCCGGGTAGATGCCGGCGACCCCGCCGGACCGGAGCACCGCGAGCTGCGCGTCCAGCGCCGCCTGGGCGGCCCGGCCGCCGGAGCGGTCGATCGGCAGAGTGCCGGTGCCGACGAAGAACAACCGGGTCAGCCAGCCCTTGATCCCCTTGCCGGTGAAGTACTCCGCCTTGGCGACGAAGGTCACCCTCCGGGGGACGATCAGCGGCAGGAAGATCGAGTCCGAGAAGGAGAGGTGGTTGCTGGCCAGGATCACCGGCCCGGTGGCGGGCAGGTGCGCGAAACCCTCGACGTGAGGTCGGAAGATCAGCCTCAGCCAGGGACCGAGGATGACGTACTTCATCAGCCAGTACAGCACCGCTGTCCTTCCCGAAGGGGTCCGTGACGGCACCGCCGGAGCGTCCGGGGCGAACGCCGCGCGTCGGCCGAGGGCCCACGAACCGTCGGCCCTGAGCCTACGAACCGGAAGCCAAGCCTCACAACGCGCGCCCGGAACCAACGGGGACGGGTAGGTCACACCGGACGTCTCGCTCCCGCCGCGTGCTCGCACTTCCCGCACAAACAGACAAAAATCCATGGCCCCGACCTGCGGCGGCGTCGTTGACTTTCGGCAACGCGCCACAACGCACTCCCGGAACCGGGGGCGGACGTGTCACGATTCAGGACACGGCGTGCGGGCGGGGGCGCCGGAGGACCTGCGCCGCGAGGTGCGAGGAGGAGGACGCCGGTGTCAGCGGGTGGGGCACGCCGGGGACGGCGGGACAACGGGCTCGACGCGAGCGAGTACGCCGTGGCGGGCGACGTGGATCCACGTGTCGGTGAGCACCTGCTCGACGTGCTCGCCGCCGGCGGCATCGCCGCCTACCTGCAACCGTCGGCGGACATGAACCCGGTGACCCGGACGACCACCGTTCCCGCCCGGCCGGTCGACCGGCTCTACGTCGACCGTTCCCACCTGACCACCGCCCGGGACTACCTCACCCAGCTCAGCGACGAGGGCATCAGCGGGCAGACCCGCCCCGGCGAGCCCGACGTCGAGGCCGAGTGGGCCCGCATCGTCGCCGGCTTCCACCGTGACCCGACCCCCGGTCCCACGCCCTGGCCGGCCGCCGAGGAACTGGACGAGCCCCCGCAGACGCCGGGCGGCACGCTCGGCCGCACCGAGGAGGGGACCGCCCCGACCGTCACCGGGGTCCGTCCGCTCCCCTCCGCCACCGACTTCTCCGGCGTCTCGGTCGGCCGGCGGCACGACGAGCCGTCCCTGCTGGACGGCCTGGACACCTTCGGCGCGGACCTGCCCGACGACCCGGACGACGAGGGCGGCTACACCCCGCCGCCGCCCCCACCGCTGCCCGCGGTCTCCAAGTACGCCGTGGCCGGCGTGCTGTCCGTCATCGTGGGCTTCGTGCTCTTCCTCTTCCCGTCGGTCCTACCGGCCGACAGGGCGGTGGTGACCCTGCTCGGCTTCACCGGCATCCTCGCCGGTTTCGTCACGTTGATCTGGCGGCTGCGCCCCGGCGACCCGGAGGACCACGACCCGGACGACGGCGCGGTCGTCTGATCGGTTCCGGCCCCCTGCACGGTTCCACCGAGACGTCCGGATGACGGGACGGCCACCACCCCACTCTGGGAAGTAACAGTGGTGTAACTTACGGTCAGTAGGAATACGGCTGTAACGTCACTTCCCTCGCTGGCTGCCCGTTTCCTCCCCGCGCGGGCGGTCATCCCTCGGCAGATCGGAACGACCGAGATGCGACAGAGTTCCCTCGTGGTGGTGGCCAACCGCCTTCCCGTCGACAACAGCGTGGCGCCCGACGGCGCCTGCGAGTGGCGTCGCAGCCCCGGCGGCCTGGTGAGCGCCCTGCACCCCCTGCTGAAGCACACCCCCGCCACCTGGATCGGCTGGGCCGGCGGCACCGGTCCGGCCCCCGCCCTGCCCGACGTGGACGGCGTCCGGCTGCACACCGTTCCGCTCACCCCGGAGGACTTCCGGGACCACTACGAGGGTTTCGCGAACGCGACCCTCTGGCCGCTGTACCACGACGCGGTCGAGCAGCCCGAGCACCACCGGCGCTGGTGGGAGGCCTACCAGCGGGTCAACCGGCGGTTCGCCGAGGCCGCCGCCGCGGTGGCCGAGCCGGGCGGCGTGGTCTGGGTACAGGACTACCACCTGCAACTGGTACCCGCCCTGCTCCGCGAACTCCGCCCCGACCTGCGGATCGGCTTCTTCCTGCACGTGCCGTTCCCGCCGCCCGAGCTGTTCATGCAGCTCCCCCGCCGGGCCGAGCTGCTGCGCGGCATCCTCGGCGCGGACCTGGTCGGTTTCCAGCGTGCGCAGGCCGCGCACAACTTCGCGCAACTGGTGGCGAAGGTCTTCGGTGTGCCCGCCACCGACCGGCAGATCGAGGTGGACGGCCGCACCGTGCGGGTGGACGCCTTCCCGGTCTCCATCGACACCGCCGAGATGGCCGCGCTGGCCGCGCGGCCGGACGTGGTGGCCCGGGCCGACCGGCTCCGCAACGACCTCGGCAGCCCGGACCAGGTGATCCTGAGTGTCGACCGGATGGACTACACCAAGGGCATCGAGCACCGGCTCAAGGCGTACAGCGAGCTGATCGCCAGCGGTCACGTCAAGGTTCGGGACACGGTCATGGTGCAGGTGGCCGTGCCCAGCCGGGAGCGGGTCGGGCAGTACCAGATCCTCCGGGACCGGGTCGAACGCGAGGTCGGACGGATCAACGGCGAGTTCGGCCGGGTCGGCGAGCCGGCGATCCACTACCTCACCCAGCCCTTCGACCGGGCCGAGCTGGCCGCCCTCTACCGGATGGCGGACGTGATGGCGGTGACCCCGCTGCGGGACGGGATGAACCTGGTCGCCAAGGAGTACGTCGCCGCCCGCGTCGACGACTCCGGCACGCTGCTGCTCAGCGAGTTCGCCGGAGCGGCGGCGGAGCTGCCCGAGGCGTACCAGGTCAACCCGCACGACCTGGAGGGGCTCAAGCAGGGGCTGCTCGCGGCCCTTCAGGCCGACCCGGAGGACGCGGCGACCCGGATGCGGGCGATGCGCGAGCACCTGCACCGGTACGACATCCGCTCCTGGGTCCGCTCCTACCTCAGCACCCTGGACGAGACCGGCTCCGCGCCGCACGAGGTGACCACCGCCTGAGCGGGCCGCCCGCAGACCGTCAGACCGGCACGACGGCCGGTGCCGGCTCCTTGACCAGCCAGTCGAGGACCGCGTCGATCGGCTCCCGCCACCGCGCGTCGAGCATCAGGTCGTGCCCCATGCCGGGGAAGAGCAGCGGGGCCGAGCCGTACCGCCGGGCGGCGCGGGTCAGCGCCGCCGCCGGGACCACCCGGTCGTCCGGGCTGCCGAGCACCAGCACCGGCGGGCGGCCCACCGCCGGTTCGAGCGCGCCGGGGAAGAGCAGCCGCCACTGGGCGCGTCGACCGGCCCGACCCAGCCGGGCCAGGTGAGCGCCGGCGACGGTCTCCGGCAGCTCCGGGCTGAACAGCTGCCGCCGGTTCAGCCGCAGCCGGCCGCCCCAGAGCGCGGGGAGCGTACCGACCGGGTTACGGCGCAGCGCCGCCCCGAGCGTGCCCCAGCCCCCGAACACCGGGGCGGCCAGCACCCCGGCCCGCGCCGGGTAGCGGGCCAGCGCGTGCGCCACCACCAGGGCCCCCGCGCCGTGCCCCACCAGCACCGCCTGGCGCGGCAGCTCCGCCGCCACCTGGACCACGTCGTGGGCGTACGCCCGCAACGACGCCTCCGGCGCCGGTTCGCTGCCGCCGTGCCCGCGCAGGCTCACCGCGTACGCCGGGAAGCCCCGGGAGGCGGCGTGTTCCAGCCAGTGCTCGGCGAACGCCCACGCACCGTGACCGAAGCCCGGGACGAAGAGCAGCGGCGGTCGCCCCTGCTCCAGCTCGGGCAGCGCGCTGAGCACCTCGCGGCGGACCGGACGCACCGGCCGGGCCCACTCCCGACCCCGGATGACCCGCACCCGCCCGCCACTCAACTGGACCGCCTTCCGTTCACGACTGCGGGGCTCGCAAGCTCACTCCTCGCGCTCACCTGACCCGCCTTCCGTTCACGACTGCCGGGCTCGCAAGCTCACTCCTCGCGCTCACCGAACTGCCTCCAACTCGTTCAGGGCGCGCTGGACGGCGCGCAGGTAGTCGACGTGCCCCACCTCGAACCAGTGCCGGCTGCTGTCCTGGACCCGGCCGGAGTAGCGTTTCCCGGCCCGGGCGGCGACCGTCGCGGCGAACGCCTCCGCCCGCTCCGGGCGGTACTGGCGCAGCTGCAGCAGCCGGGCGACGAGCACCGCCTGCCAGTGCGAGATCGGGAAGAGTCCCGAGTCCGGCTGGACCAGTCCGACCACGGCGAGCGTCGGGTGGTTCCGGGGGAAGGCGTTCAGGTGGAGCGTGGGACGTCCGATCCCGGCCTCGTCGCCGAGGAGCCGCGCGTCGAGGAACTCGAAGCGGGGCAGGTAACCGGTGGCGAAGACGACCAGGTCCGGGTCGATCTGGCGGCCGTCGGTCAGCTCGACGGCGTACGGGTGGAAGCGGCGGACGTCCGGCGCGGGGGTGATCCGGCCGTGCCCGACGTAGTAGACGAGCTGGCTGTTGGCGATCGGGTGGGTCTCGTAGACCCGGTGGTCGGGCCGGGGCAGCCCGAAGCGGGTCAGGTCACCGACGGTCAGCCGCAGCGTCCGGTGGTAGAGCCACTGCCGCACGCGCAGGGGCACCCGGAGCGCGAGCAGCAGATCGTTGACCTGGTCGGCGGGGCGGCCGAGGACGTACTTCGGCGCGTACCAGTAGCCGCGCCGGGTGGAGTGCCAGCAGGTGGCGGCCTGCTGGGCGGCCTCCACCGCGATGTCGCAACCGGTGTTGCCGGCTCCCACCACCAGCACCCGCTTACCGCGCAGCTGGGCCGGGTCCTTGTACGCCGAGGCGTGCATCGTCTCGCCCCGGAACCCGGCCAGCCCCTCGTACTCCGGCAACTTCGGCGACCAGTTGTGGCCGTTGGCGACGACGACGGCGGCGTACCGGGAGGTGCGCTCCGGGCCGTAGCCGCCGGTGCTGCGGGTGGTCACGTCCCAGCGGTCCCCGGCGACCGGCTCGACCCGGATCACCTCGGTGCCGAACCAGATGTGCTGGCGCAGGTCGAAGTGGTCGGCGTACCGCTCGAAGTACGCCAGCAGCTGACTGTGGTGCGGGTAGTCCGGCCACGAGTCGGGCATCGGGAAGTCGGGGAACTGGGTGAACGGCCGCGACGAGATCAGGTGGGTGCTCGCGTAGACCGGACTGCGGTCGTGCCGCCAGTTCCACGCGCCGCCGACGCCGGTCTCCCGCTCGTAGCAGTCGACGCCGAAGCCGTGCTCCTTCAGGTTCTTCACCGTGGTCAGGCCGCTGGCCCCGGCGCCGATCACGCAGACCGTGTCACCGCGGTCGGAGACCGGACGGCCGTCGGGGGTGAGGGCGATGGTGGCTGACGGGTCGTCGGGACCGCCGTGGTCGGTGGGGGTGGACACCGGGTATCTCTCCTTGGGGACGCCGTACGCGAGCCGGGTCGCCGCCGCATCCTCTCCACTTCGGAGAGTGTTTGTCCAGCCCTGGCCGGTGACCCGGCCAGTCGGTCAGTCGGTGACCGGCAACAGCAGATCCGCCAGCACCGGGAAGTGGTCGCTGGCCCGGCGGGTCTGCGGGGTGTCGACCACGTCGTAGTCGACCACGGTGATCCGGGGGTCGACGAAGAGCGCGTCGATCCGGCGGCGCGGTTCGGCGCACGAGTAGGTGAGCCGGTCGGCCCGGTCGGCGGCGACGGCCGCGTCGGTGAACCCGTCGGCGATCGTCCGCCAGGCGGCGCCGCCCGGTCCCTCGTTGAGGTCCGCGCCGACGAGCACCGGCCACCGCGCCGCCTCGATCTCCGCTCGGAACAGGGCGGCCTGGGCGGGACGTTCCGCCGCGTCGGTCGACAGGTGGGTGCCGGACACCACGAAGCGGGCCCCGCCGACCGCGCACTCGGCGAACGCCGCGCCGCGCAGGTGCCGGCCGGGGGTGAGCGGGAACCGCTGGCAACTGGTGGCGTGCACCCGCACCCGGAGACTGGTCAGCAGCAGGTTGCCCAGCGCCGGCAGTCCACCGGCGCCCACCACCAGGCCGAACGACTCGGCCAGGGCGGCGCACTTGCTCCGCCAGCGGAACCGGCGCGGCCCCTCCTGCACGATCACCACGTCCGGCCGGGCGGCCCGGACCACCTCCGCCAGCGCGGCCGTGTCGTCCCGCTGGGTGTGGATGTTGTACGACACCACCCGCAGCGGCACGCCCCCCATCAGGACACCACCTTCCGTTCGCGACTGCGGGGCTCCGCTGCGCTGCACTCCTCGCGCTTCACCCAACCACCTTCCGTTCACGACTGCGGGGCTCCGCTGCGCTGCACTCCTCGCGCTTCACCTAGAACCGCCGGGCCAGGTCGGCGGCGCCGATGACGCCGGCGGTGTTGCCCAGCTCGGCGGGACGCACCTCGGCCACCGGGAGACGGCCCCGCTGGGCCAGCGCGTCGGCGAACGACCGCCGGGTCGGGCCGAGCAGCAGGTCACCGGCCTCGACCACGCCGCCGCCGACGACCAGCACCTGCGGATCGAGGATCTGGGCCATGTCGGCGAGACTGGTGCCCAGCCAGCGCCCGATCTGGGCGAACGCCTCGCAGGAGATCGGGTCGCCGCCCTGGGCGGCGGCGGTGACCATCGGACCGGTGATCGACTCGGCGTCCCCGCCGGCCAGCCCGAGCAGTGCGGCGGCGCGCTGCGGCTCCTGCCGGGCACCGGCGCGGGCGAAGCGGACCAGGGCGTTGCCGCTGGCGTACTGCTCGATGCAGCCGAGCCGGCCGCAGCCGCACTGGTGGCCGTCCGGGACGGTGAGCATGTGCCCCAATTCGGCGGCGATGCCGTGGGCGCCCCGGACCAGCTCTCCGCCGAGCACGATGCCACCGCCGACTCCGGTGCCGATGGTGAACATGACCATCGAGTCCTCGGCGTGCCGGGCGGCGCCGTAGCGGAACTCCGCCCAGGCGGCCACGTTGGCGTCGTTCTCCACGATCACCGGCAGGCCGACCGCGGCGCTGACGTACGCCCGCAGCGGCTCGTCCCGCCAGGCCAGATTGGGGGCGAACAGCACGGTGGAGCGGGTGGCGTCGATCCAGCCGGCCGCGCCGATACCGACCGCGCCGATCGGACGGCCGGCGGCCAGCTCGGTGACCACCTCGATGATGACGTCCCGGGTCTTGCCCACGTCCTCGGCGGGGGTGTTCCGTCGGGCCTGCGCCAGCACCCGGCCGGTGTCGTCGACCACACCGCCGGCCACCTTGGTGCCACCGACGTCGACTCCGATGGTCAGCGTCACCGCTGCCACTCCCCTCTGCTGTGCCGCCCGGCGCCGCCGGCCGGTGGCCGAGGGTCGGGATGTCGTGGGTCAGGCCCCGTCGCCTGGTGGCTCCCCGTCCGCACCGTCGGGCACCCGCGCTGCGGGCACCACGGGACCCACGGTCGGGGCTCGCGCCGGGTCCGGCCCGGCGGCGTCGACGGGCGGGGCGGCGCCGGACGGGCTCGCCGCGTCCTCCGCGCGGGTCGCGGCGGACCAGACGTCCCGCGCGGGCGCCGGCTGAGAATCATGCCCGGTACGGGTGGCCTCGCGCCACACCTGATCATCATCGGCCGGGGTCGGCCCGGGGGTCGTGGTCGCCGTGGACTCGGGGGCGAACGCCCTGAGCAGGCTGGCGACGCCGGCCGCCAGGTCGCCCGCGCCGGTGGCCAGGCGTTCGGCGAACTCGGGGCTGGGGTCGCGCAGGGCACGCATGGCCCGACAGATCGGACAGACGTCACATTCGGCCGCACCGGTGGCGAAGCCGTGCGGAGCGCGGGCCCCGGTGGTCCCGCCCGGTACGCCCCCGGCCCCGGGACGCTGACTGTGACCGAGGACACCGGCGAGCATCCCACCGAGCGGACCCCACGACCCGGTCGGCGTACCGGCCGCCGCCAGTCGCGCGGTGGCCAGCACGGTGGCCACCAACCGCTCCGCCTCCTCCCGGGCCGAACCCGGATCGGTACCTCCCACGTTCGGCTCCTCTACCCCGGCGACACCACGCCGGTCGGTTCAGCGGGTCGCACCGGATGCTTCTACCCGGTGCTTCAACTGCTTCAACGCCGTATCCATGATCATTCTTTCGGCCTTGCGGCGGAACATCCCGAGCATGCCCACGGAGAGCTCCACCTCCAGGGTGTAGGTCACCGTGGAGGTGCCGTCCGGGTTGCCGAGGACGTCGTACGAGCCACGCTGGGCGCGCTGCATCCGGGACGGGGCCACCAGGTGCCACTCGATCCGGGAGAGGTCCTCGGCGTACTCGTACGCCAGCACGTACTCGTCGGCCATGACCTGGGCGTCGATGGTGAACCGGACCTGGCTGGCGTAGCCGTCCTCGTACTCCTCGACCACCTCGACCCGGCGCACCGCCTCGGTCCACTCGGGGTAACGGGCGAAGTCACAGATGACCGCGACCACCCGGTCCGGGGGCGCGTCGATAGTGATCGACTGGGTGGAGGAGTCCGCCATGGGGGGAGGCTACCCGGCTGGGCCGGACCCCGTCCCGGTCCACCCCCGCGAACCCGGCCCACCTGGTGACCGGCGGTTGCGGGTAGGTTTCGACGAGGCCGTCCGTCTTCGCCGACGGCCCGGCCCGACCGTCCGCGAGCACGAGGAGTGCAGGTGCGCGAGTTCTCCGTCCCGCCGATCGTCACCGTCGGCGACGCGGCCAACCTCACCGACCCGGTCTGGGCGAACGCCGACGCCGCACCGGACGCGGTGCAGTTCGCCCGCCCGGTGCCGGCGGCCGACGGGACGGGCCGGACCTGGACGGACGTGACCTGCCGGCAGTTCCGTGACGAGGTGGTCGCGGTGGCCCGGGGCCTGGTCGCGGCCGGGATCACCCGTGGCTCCCGGGTCGGGCTGATGAGCCGCACCCGCTACGAGTGGACCCTGTTCGACTACGCGATCTGGGCGGCCGGCGCGGTGACCGTGCCGATCTACGAGACCTCCAGCGCCGAGCAGGCCGCCTGGATCCTGGCCGACTCCGGAGCGGTCGCCTGCGTGGTGGAGACCACCGCGCACGCCACCCTGGTCGCCGGGGTCTCCGACCGGCTGCCCGAACTCGACCGGGTCTGGCAGATCGACCTCGGGGCGGTGGACGAGCTGGTCACCCTGGGCGCGCCGGTCGACCCCCGGGAGATCGAACGGCTCCGCAAGGAGGTCCGCGCCGACGACGTCGCCACCATCATCTACACCAGCGGCACCACCGGCCGTCCCAAGGGCTGCGTGCTCACCCACCGCAACATGTACGCCGACATCGCCAACGCCGTCCCGGTGCTGCCGAACCTGTTCAACGCCGGCGCGTCGACCCTGCTCTTCCTGCCCCTGGCGCACGCCTTCGCCCGGCTCGTCCAGATCGGCGTGGTGCACGCCCGGGCCACCATGGCGCACTGCGCCGACACCACGGACCTGGTCGCGGAGTTGCAGGAGTTCCGCCCGAGCTTCGTGCTCTCGGTGCCCCGGGTCTTCGAGAAGGTCTACAACGGCGCCCGGCAGAAGGCCCAGGCCGAGGGGAAGGGCCGGATCTTCGACCGGGCCGAGGCGGTGGCGATCGCCTGGAGCGAGGCACAGGACCGGCCGGGCGGCCCGGGGCTGGGGCTGCGGGCGCAGCACGCGCTCTTCGACCGGCTGGTCTACCGGAAGCTGCGCGCCGCGCTCGGCGGTCGCTGCCGGGACGCCATCTCCGGCGGCGCCCCGCTCGGCGCCCGGCTCGGGCACTTCTTCCGCGGCGTCGGGGTGACGATCCTGGAGGGCTACGGCCTGACCGAGACCTCCCCGGCCGCCGCCGCCAACCTGCCCGACGCCACCCGGATCGGCTCGGTCGGGCGGCCCTTGCCCGGGGTCACCGTCCGCGTCGCCGACGACGGCGAGATCCTCATCGCCGGTGACCTGGTGTTCCAGGGGTACTGGCGCAACGACGAGGCGACCGCCGAGGTGCTCGCCGACGGCTGGTTCCGCAGCGGCGACCTGGGCCGGCTCGACGCCGACGGCTTCCTCAGCATCACCGGCCGCAAGAAGGAGATCATCGTGACCGCGGGCGGCAAGAACGTCGCCCCCGCGGTGCTGGAGGACCAGGTGCGCGCGCACCCGCTGGTCAGCCAGTGCGTGGTGGTCGGTGACCGGCAGCCGTTCATCGCCGCGCTGGTCACCGTCGACGAGGAGGCACTGCCGAAATGGCGGGACGCGGCCGGCCTGCCGGCCACCGCCACCGTCGACGAGCTGCGGGGGCACGAGGCGCTGCGGGCCGAGATCCAGGGTGCGGTCGACGCGGCCAACCGGACCGTTTCGAAGGCCGAGGCGATCAAGGTGTTCCGGATCCTGCCGCGCGACTTCACCGAGGCCACCGGCGAATTGACCCCGTCGCTCAAGGTGAAACGGAACGTCGTGCACGAGACGTACGCGGCCGAGATCGCCGACATCTACGCCCGCTGACTACGATCCGTCACGTGTCCGCCTCCACACCCACCCGGCCCCGGCCGCACCCGCTGGCCGTCACCGCCCGCGTGGTCATGCTCGCGCTGGTCGCCGTCCTGACCCTGATCGCCACCCGGGAGGTCGACCAGCTCTGGTGGATCGCCCTGCTGGCCCTGGCCGGCGTGCCGGCACTGCTCGCCCCGAGCGACCGGCTCCTCAACCCGCTCAGTCGCGCCGCCGAGGTGGTGGTGCTGGGCCTGGCCGCCAGCCAGGTGGCCGCGGTGGCCACCATCGGCGGCCCGATCGGTGGGCTCGGCGCCTCGGCGGTCCTGCCCTACCTGGCCGTGCCGGTCACCGTGACCGCGCTGCGGCGCCAGTTCCGCGAGGGCGCGACGCTGCTCGCGGTCACCGCGGCCACCCTGCTGCTCAGCGGGGCGTTGACGCAGGTCGGCGGGGAACGCCAGCTCGGCCAGCTCGGGTACCTCGCGGTCTGCGCCCAGTGGCTGCTGCTGGCCGGGCTCGGCCTCTACGCCGCCAGCACCCTGCACCGGGTGATGGCGGTCCGCACCGAGGTCAAACCCCAGCCCCAGCCGTACGCCGAGGCGACCCGGCTGCTGACCCAGCTGCGCGGCGTCGCCCGGCAGCTCCCCGGCGCCACCCTGGACCCGGGCGGCATCTCCGAGCACCTGCTGGAGGAGCTGCGCACGGTCACCCGGGCGGACCGGGCCGCGGTGCTCTCCGCCAGCGGCGGCGGCCGGCTCGTGGTGCTCGCCCAGGTCGGCGTGGACCGGGTGGACTGGGAGACCACGCTCGACGCCGACTCGGCGATCGCCGACGCCTGGGCCAGCCAGCAGCCGCAGACCGCCAACCGGTCGCAGGCCCGCTCGCACCGGGGCGGGGACGTCTCCGCGCTGATCGTGCCGCTGGTCGCCGGGGTCCGGACGGTGGGCCTGGTGGCGCTGGAGGCGGACGTGGCGCAGGCGTACCCGGCCCCGGTGGTGGAGAAGGTGACCGCGCTGACCCGCCCGGCGGCGTTGCGGCTGGAGGCGGCGCTCCTCTTCGACGAGGTGCGCTCGCTGGCCACCAACGAGGAGCGGCAACGCCTGGCCCGGGAGATCCACGACGGGGTCGCCCAGGAGCTGGTGATGGTCGGCTACGGCATCGACAACGCCCTGGCCACCGTGCACGACGACACCGAGGAGACCGCCGAGAGCCTGCGCACGCTGCGCGGTGAGGTGACCCGGGTGATCCAGGAGCTGCGGCTGAGCCTGTTCGAGCTGCGCAGCGAGGTGGACCGGCACGGCGGGCTGGCCGCCGCGATCGCCGAGTACGCCCGGACCGTCGGCGCCTCCGGCGGGCTGCGGGTGCACCTGTCGCTGGACGAGTCGACCGCCCGGCTGCCCGCCGCCACCGAGGCCGAGTTGCTGCGCATCGCCCAGGAGGCGGTGACCAACGCCCGCAAGCACGCCGGGGCGGCCAACCTCTGGGTCACCTGCGAGGTGGACCCCCCGTACGCGCAGATCGAAGTGTCGGATGACGGTCAGGGAATCGCCGACCAGCGTCCGGACGGCCGGTACGGCCTTGCGATCATGGCGGAGAGGGCGGAACGTATCCGGGGCCGACTGGAGATTCGTCCACGGCAACCGAGCGGCACGACGGTGGCGGTGGTTCTCGGCACCTCGCCCCGACGCGATAACGTGCGCGGTAGCGCGACCGCAGGAGAAGGGGAGTAACCCGAGGATGACCACCAGTCCGATACCGGCCACCCGTACCAAGGTCCTCCTTGTGGACGATCATGACCTGATCCGCAAGGGTCTGCGGCACGCCTTCGAGCGGGACCGCCAGTTCGAGGTGGTCGGCGAGGCCGCCACCGCCGCCGAGGGGGTCCGGCAGGCCGGCGCGCTCCAGCCCGACGTGGTGATCATGGATCTCCGCCTGCCCGACGGCAGCGGTCTGGAGGCGACCCGGGCGCTGCGCAAGTCCAGCGCCTCCATGGGCATCGTGGTGCTCACCATGTACGCCGGTGACGACCAGCTCTTCGGGGCCCTGGAGGCCGGGGCGAGCGCCTTCGTGCCGAAGACCGCGCCGGCCGACGAGGTGGTGGCCGCCGCCCGGCACGCCGCCTCCTCCCCCAGCGCCTTCACCGCCGCCGACCTGGCCGAGGCGATGAAGCGCCGGCTCGCCCCGTCCGGTCCGCAGCTCTCGCCCCGGGAGGGCCAGGTGCTGCGGCTGCTGGCCGACGGGATGAGCGTCGCCGGCATCGCCAAGCAGCTCTTCGTCAGCGAGTCCACGGCGAAGACGCACATCTCGAAGCTCTACGAGAAGCTCGGTGCCGCCAACCGCGCCCAGGCCCTGATGACCGCCCTGCGGCTGGGCCTGCTGGAGGCCCCGGACGCGCCGAAGTTCTGACGTCGCCCGTCGACCGGGAGGTCCGCGTCCACCCGAGGTGGTGGACGCGGGCCTCCCGCTCGCTTCCGGGGCGGGTTGGACATGAAGCCGATTTGACGCGCTCTGGTCACTCGGGCGGTGAACGGGCAGAATACCCGGGTGGCCCACGGGGGCGACCGTTGTCGTGTACGTGTCAAAAGGGGTAGGGCATGCGGCCGGACTGGGCACCCGACACCATCGACGTCGAGCGCCCGAGCGTCGCCCGCATGTACGACTACTACCTCGGTGGTTCGCACAACTTCGCCGCCGACCGGGCCGCCGCCGGGGCGATGATGGCCGCCGTCCCGGAGGCACCGCTGATGGCCCAGGCCAACCGGGCGTTCATGCGGCGGGCCGTGCACTTCCTGGCCGAGGCGGGCGTGCGGCAGTTCCTCGACATCGGTTCGGGCATCCCGACCGTCGGCAACGTGCACGAGGTCGCACAGCGGGTCGCGCCGGACTCCCGGGTGGTGTACGTCGACGTCGATCCGGTGGCGGTCGCCCACAGCCGGGAGATCCTCAGCAGCAACGACCAGGCCGTCGTCTTCCAGGAGGACCTGCGCCGGCCGGAGCGGATCCTGGAGCATCCCGACCTGCACGATCTGCTCGACCTCGCCGAGCCGGTCGCCCTGATGATCGTCGCCGTGCTGCACTTCGTGGCGGACGACGACCGGCCGACGGAGGTCCTGCGTACCCTCCGGGACGCCCTCCCCCCGGGCAGCTTCCTGGTCCTCTCCCAGGCCAGCGACATCGGCCAGTACGGCGACGCGCGGGCCGACGCGGAGCGGGTCTACCGCAAGACGGACAACCCGCTCTTCCTCCGTGACCGCGCCGAGCTGACCGCGTTCTTCGACGGTTTCGAGCTGGTCGAACCGGGTCTGGTGTGGGTGCCGGCGTGGCGGCCGGAGTTCCCCGAGCACGCCGAGGACGCCGCCCGGTCCGGCTTCCTGGGCGGGGTGGGGCGGCTCGGTGGATGAGCCGACCCCGGCGACGGGGTCCCGTCCGTGTCCCGGCTCCTTCGCCCGTGCCTGGGCCAGGGCGGTCTCCGGCACGAGCTACCTGCCGATGACGCAGGAGCAGCTGGAGGTCTTCCTCCAGGGGCTCACCGACCGGCTCGCCGACGCGATGCGCGCCGAGCCCTTCGAGCCACGGGTCGGGCACCAGGTGGGGATCGAACTGGTGGCCGCGCACATCGCCTCGGCCGAGGGGCTCGGCCGCACCATCGAGATCATTCAGCTCCGGCTGCTGCACGACCTCGGGCTGGTCGCCGACGACGCCGAGGACCGGCTGGCCCGGCTGCTGGCGACCGTCGCCACCGGTTACGCCCGCGCGCTGCGGGACCGGACGCTCGACGCCCAGGAGTCGCTGCGCCGGGCCGCCATGATGGCCCGGGCACAGGCCGAGCGGGCGCTCCGGGAGAGCGAGGCGCGGTTCCGGCACCAGGCCACCCACGACCCGCTGACCGGCCTGCCGAACCGCACCCTGTTCACCGAGCGTCTGGCGGCGGCGATCGACCGGCCGGGCCGCGACGGCCAGCGGGTCGGGCTCTGCTTCCTCGACCTGGACCGCTTCAAGGTCGTCAACGACACGCTCGGCCACCAGGTCGGCGACTCGCTGCTGGTCTCGGTGGGCCGGCGGCTGCACGAGGCGGTCGGTGACCATCTGGTGGCCCGGCTCGGTGGTGACGAGTTCGTGATCCTGGTGGAGCGGACCACCGGCACCGAGGACGTGGTCCGGGTCGCCGAGGCGGCGTTGCACGCGATCAACCGGCCCGCCCTGGTGGACGGGCACGAGCTGGCCGTCTCGGCCAGCATCGGCATCGTCGAACGTCCGGTCGCCGGCACCACCCCGAGCGACTTGATGCGGGCCGCCGACAGCACGCTGCACTGGGCGAAGGGGGCCGGCGGGGCCCGCTGGGAACTCTTCGACATCGACCGCAACCAGCAGGAGCTGGCCCGGTACGCGCTCTCCGCCGCCATCCCGGCCGCGCTCGAGCGGGGCGAGTTCTACCTGGACTACCAGCCCCTGACCTCGCTGCGCGACGGCAGCGTGGTCGGGGCGGAGGCGCTGGTCCGGTGGCGTCACCCCGAGTTGGGCGAGCTGCGGCCGGACCGCTTCATCGGGCTGGCCGAGGAGACCGGCCTGATCGTGCCGCTCGGCGGCTGGGTGCTCGCCGACGCGGCCCGGGAGGCGGAGGGCTGGCCGGCCGGCGGCCGGCCGCGCGCGCCGTTCGTCAGCGTCAACCTGGCCGTCCGCCAGGTGCACGGTCCGGGCCTGGTGCGGCAGGTGCGGGACCTGCTGGAAAACACCGGCCTGCCGCCGGAACGGCTCCAGCTGGAGATCACCGAGAGCGCCATGATGAGCACCACCGGGGAGCCGGTACGCGCGCTGCGGACGCTGGCCGACGCCGGCGTCCGGATCGCCATCGACGACTTCGGCACCGGGTACTCCAACCTGGCCTACCTGCGCGACCTGCCGGTGACCGAGCTGAAGGTGGCCGGGAACTTCGTCACCGGGCTGCGGGACTCCCCGACCGACCCGGCGAGCCGCACCGACGAGCGGATCCTCGCCTCCCTGGTGTCGTTGGCGCACGCGCTGGACCTCACCGTCACCGCCGAGGGGGTGGAGACGGCCGCCCAGGCCGAACGCCTACGGGCGATCGGGTGCGACGCGGCCCAGGGCTGGCACTTCGGCCGGCCGGGCCCCTCCGGGCAGATCCTCGACCTGCTGCACCGGGAACGGCAGACCACGCCGACCGTCATCGCCGCACCCCGCTGAGGCGCACCCCGCTGAGGCGCACCCCGCTGAGGCGCAACCCGGCCGGACCCGCCGCTCGGGAGCAGCCGGCGGGGGCCGACCCGGCGGTCAGCCGGCGAGCAGGGCGGCCAGGCGCTGGGCCTGGGTCTCCCAGCGCCACTCCCGCTCGACCCAGGCCCGCCCCGCCGCACCGAACTGGCGGGCCAGGTCCCGGTCGGCGAGCAGGGTCGCCACCCGGTCGGCGAGCTGCGCCACGTCCCGCCCGCGCACCACGTACCCGGTCTCGCCCTCGCGGACCGCGTCCGGCGCGCCGCCGGAGTCCCCGGCCACCACGGGCAGGCCGGTGGCGGACGCCTCCAGGTAGACGATGCCCAGCCCCTCCACGTCCAGCCCCCGGTTGCGGGTGCGACAGGGCATCGCGTACACGTCACCGGCGGCGTAGTGGGCGGGCAGCTCGGCGGCGGGGACGGTGCCGGTGAAGACCACGTCCCGCTCCACCCCCGTCTGGCGGGCGAGCTTCTCCAGGGTGCCCCGGTACGGCCCGCCGCCGACCACCAGCAGCGCGGCGTCCGGCACCCGGCGGCGGATCTCCGGCAGGGCCCGGATGAGGGTGTCCTGCCCCTTGCGCGGCACCAACCGGGAGACGCAGACCACCACCGGCCGGTCGGTCAGGCCCAGCCGCATCCGGACCGCCTCCCCGTCGACGTCCGGGTGGTACGCGTCGACGTCCACCCCGGGTGCCAGGCGCCGCAGGTCGGTGAGCCCGTGCAGGACCCGTTCGAGCCGGACCCGGGTGTAGTCGCCGAGATAGGTGACCACGTCCGCGCCCCGGCCGATGCGGCGCAGGGCCGTCCGGGCGACCGGCAACGCGGCCCAGCCGACCTCGTGCCCGTGGGTCAGGGCCAGCACCCGGCGGATCCCGGCCCGGCGGCGCAGCCCCGCAGCGAGCAGCCCGAGCGGGGCCGCCGCCCCGAACCAGACGGTGTCGCAGTCGTACCGCCGGGCCAGCGCGGCGGCCCGGCGGGCGACCAGCGGGGTGGGCAGCAGCACGCGGGTGCGTTCCCGGACCACCTCGAACGGCTGGTCGGCGTCGAACTTCTCGGCGTCCCGCCAGGTCGACGCGTAGACCACCACCGAACCGGCGGGCTGGTGCAGCGCCAGGTTGTGGACGAAGGACTGGATGCCACCGGGCCGGGGCGGGAAGTCGTTCGTGATCAGCAGCGTGCGGTTCATCGGCCGGTCTCCCTGGCATATGCGCGGGCAGCGGCCATCCGCTCCACGGTGGACGGGTGCGACGCGGAGTAGAGGTACTCCCAGCGGGGCGGATCGGGGTCGGCGAGGTTGGCTCCGGCCAGCCGGCGCTGCATCGCCTCGAACGTCACCGGGTCGCCGGTGAGCGCCATCGCGTGCGCGTCGGCCCGGACCTCGACCCGGCGGGACAGCATCGCCTGGACCGGTGTGCTCACCACCCCGACCAGGGTGACCAGCGCGAGCACCAGCGGAAACGCCCGGGGGTCCCGGATCGAGTCGACCCCGGCCAGGCGCAGCAGCCCGCCCCACGAGCCGACCAGGTAGAGGGCGACCACCGCCGCCGCCGCGCCGAGCGCGCCGGTCACCGTGCCGACCAGCACGTCCCGGTGCTTGGCATGGGACAGCTCGTGGGCGACCACACTGGTCACCTCCTGCGGGGTCGCCTCCCGCAGCAGGGTGTCGTAGACGACGATCCGGCGGGTCGGGCCGAAGCCGGAGACGTAGGCGTTGACCGCGCGGGTGCGTCGGGAGGCGTCGGCGACCAGCACGTCGCGGACCGGCACGCCGTCCCGGGCGGCCAGGTCCATCACCTCGGTGCGCAGTGGGCCGGGCTCCATCGGGGTGAACCGGTTGAAGACCGGTTCGACCAGCACCGGCAGGACGAAGGAGAGGAGCAGCACCAGCCCGGCCGCGCCGGCCGCCCCGAACGCCCACCACCAGCGCGGGGCGAGCCGGAGCACGGTGTAGAAGCCGAGCAGCGCCACCGCGCCGACGACCGCGCTGAGCGCGTACGACTTGAGCAGGTCGACCGTCCAGCCGCCCCAGCCGTTGGTGCTCATCCCGTACCGGGTGAGGACCGCCTGCCGCCAGGCGGCGAACGGAAGGGTGACCAGGTCGGCGACGAGCACCACGGCGAGCCCGCCGGCCAGCGCCTGGGCGGTCCAGTGCCCGCCGAAGGGGCGCCCGGCCAGCTCGACCAGGCGCGCGCCCAGCGGGGTGAGCCCGAGCAGGAGCGCCACCAGCAACCCGACGGTCAGGGCGGCCCAGCCGCCGGGACGCAGCGCGGCGCGGAAGTCACGGGCCCGCTCCACCTGGTCGGCGGGGAGGTCCCGCAGGGCGGCGAGCTGGTCGGCGCGGGGCGCGGGCGGGCGGCTCCACGGGACGAGCAGCGCCACGGTGAGCAGGCCGGCGGTGACCAGGACGGCGAGGGTGAGCACCGCCCAGCCACGTGGGCTCACCGGCGCACCCCGCCGAGGCCGCGTACCCGAACCATGCCGTCTCCCTCTCGCCGTGACCGCCCATCCTAGGGCCCGGCCGGAGCGGGCGGAGATCTCGGTGGAAAGTGGGCCGGACGGGTCGATCCGGCCAGGGGCCGCCGACGCGACACGACCATCCGGACACCGTCGGTGACCCGGACGCTACGCCCGGGGTGCGACAGGTCCGCGCCGGTCGCTCAGGAGCGGGCCAGCCGACGCAGCAGCGCGTCCGCGCCGAGGGGGTAGGCACCGTGCCGGCGGACGCCGTCGGCGACCTCCCGGTCGGAGGAGACCACCACCACCGGACGCCCCGGCGGCTCGGCCCGGACCAGTCGGCGGATCAGCTCGTCGGCGGTCTCCCCCTTGCGGGAGAAGAGCACCCGCACCCCGCGCGGCGTCGGGGGCAGCCCGTGCATCCGCTCCGCGCCGTCGAAGACCACGGTCACCTCGTCCCCGGTCTGCGCGGCGATCCCGCCCAGGCCGGTGATCAGCCGCTTGCGCTGCTGTTCCAGGGACATCTCGCCGAAACCGCGCTTGGTCACGTTGTAGCCGTCCACCACCAGGTGCGCCTTGGGCAGGGCGAGCAGCTGGTCCAGCCGGGCCGGGTCGTCGGTGTCCCGGGCCCGGGCGGACGGACCGGTCGGGGCAGCGGTCGGCTGGTCGGCGAAGGCGTCGGCGACGAAGTCGGCGGGGAGCCGGTCCACCGGGTCCAGCGCCAGTTCCCGGCGCAGGCCGACGGCCGCCTGGCCGATCGTCTCCAGCAGCAGCCAGAGCTTCGCGTCGTCGACCGACCGGGCCTCCTTGGCGCTGGCCCGGGCGACCCCGGCGACGGCCTCCGCCTCGGCCAGCCGGTTCCGGACCCGGCGCAGCTCGGCGTCGGCGTCCGCGGCGGCCCGGGTGGCCCGGCCGCGTTCGGTGGCGAGCAGCTCGTTGGCCCGGCGTTCCCGGGTCTGGGTCTCGCGCAGCGTACGGGTCAGCATCCGGTGCTCCTCGCGGAGCTGGCCCAGCTCGTCGCGGACCCGGGCCAGCTCGTCGCGGAGCTTCTCCGCCTCCACCCGGGCCACGGCCCGGTCGTGTTCGGCCCGGGTGGCCCGCTGTTCGGCCTCGCGGACCAGTTCGGCGACGACCGCGCTGTCCGCCTCGGCACGCACCGCCGCGCCGCTGGCGTCGACCAGGTCACGCCAGCCCGTCGGCCGGGCGAGGTACGCCAGCGCGGCCACCTCGACCGGATCGGCGGCGGCCGGGGCCGTCCCCTCGACGACGGCGGCACCGAGGTCGCCGGCGTCGGCGAGCACCCGGGCGGTGACCCGCTGCCGGAACAGCGGATCAGCGGTGAGCTGGGCGGCGATGGCCGGTGCGCCGAGCCGGGCACGGCGGTTGGGGGCGAACTTGGCCACCCGGCGCAGCGGCACGGGAACCTCGTCGGCCGGCAGGCCGGGCAGCACCGCCGCGGTGAGCGCGACGATCCGCTGCCGGACCGGCTCGGGCAGCACCGGCTCGGGTTCGGGCCCCTCCGGCCCGGTCGCCGGGTCCTTAACCGCCGGTGCGGGGCTTCCCGCCTCCGGCGTGGGCGCAGCCGTGTGCTCGCCACCACCGATGGCGTCGACCCCCGTGGCGACCGCCCCCGGGTCGGGGGTCAGGTCGTCGTACGGCTCGGTGAGGGGCATGTGGCAAGTCTCCCACCGCGAGCGGGCCCACCGCCCGGTGAGTGAGCCGATCTCTCATCCTAGTCGCGTGGTAACGCCCGGGGCACGTGTTGCGGGAGTGTCGGACCGGGGCACTACCGTGCCGAGGCGTGACCGCAGGGGAATACGTGCAGGAGACGCTGGCCGGGCTGGGTCCGGCCGGCGAGGGGATGGATCCCGATCTCCCGCTGCACGCGGTGACCTTCGTCGTGGTCGACCTGGAGACCACCGGCGGCGCGCCGGACGGCGGTGGGATCACCGAGATCGGCGCGGTGAAGGTCCGTGGCGGCGAGGAGCTGGGCGTGCTCGGCACACTCGTCAACCCCGGGCAGCCGATTCCCCCGTTCATCACCGTCCTCACCGGCATCACCGAGGCGATGCTGCTGCCGGCGCCCCCGATCGAGGCGGTGCTGCCGAGCTTCCTCGAGTTCCTCGCCGACGCGGTGCTGGTCGCCCACAACGCTCCGTACGATGTCGGGTTCCTCAAGGCCGCCTGCGCGAAGCACGGCCACCGCTGGCCCAACCCCCGGGTGCTCGACACCGCCGCGCTCGCCCGGCGGGTGCTCACCCGGGACGAGGTGCCCAACCGCAAGCTGGGCACGCTGGCCGCGTACTTCCGCACCGCCACCCAGCCGAACCACCGGGCGCTGGACGACGCCCGGGCGACGGTGGACGTGCTGCACGGGCTGATCGGCCGGCTCGGCGGGCACCGGGTGCACACCCTCGGCGAGGCGATCGAGTTCGCCCGGGCGGTCACCCCCACCCAGCGCCGCAAGCGCTACCTCGCCGACGGGCTGCCCAAGGCCCCCGGGGTCTACATCTTCCGGGCCGCCGACGACCGGCCGCTCTACGTCGGCACCTCCGGCGACATCGCCACCCGGGTGCGCAGCTACTTCACCGCCGCCGAGAAGCGGGCCCGGATGTCGGAGATGCTGGCCGCCGCCGAGCGGGTGGAGGCGGTCGAGTGCGCCCATCCCCTGGAGGCCGAGGTGCGCGAGCTGCGGCTGATCGCCGCGCACGCCCCGCCGTACAACCGGCGGTCGAAGTTCCCCGAGCGGATGCTGTGGCTCAAGCTCACCGACGGGCCGTACCCACGCCTGTCGGTGGTCCGGGAGATCGGCCCGGCCGACGTGGCCTACCTGGGGCCGTTCGGCTCCCGCCGGGCGGCGGAGCTGGCGGCGGCGGGGTTCCACGACGCGCTGCCGCTGCGCCAGTGCACCCACCGGCTCTCGCTGCGCACGGTGACGCCGGCCTGCGCGCTGGCCGAGCTGGGTCGCTGCCCGGCGCCCTGCGAGCACCGCATCACCCCCGAGGAGTACGACCACCGCGCGGCGGCGCCGTTCCGCTCCGCCACCGCCGCCGACCCGCAGCCGGTGGTGGACGCGCTGCTGGCCCGGATCGACACGCTCGCCGGGGCCCAGCGGTACGAGGAGGCGGCGGTGGTCCGCTCGCGGCTGGCGGCGGTGCTCCGGGCGACCGTACGCATGCAGCGGCTGGCCGGGCTGACCCGGATCGCCGAGCTGGCCGCCGCCCACCCCGCACCCGGCGGCGGCTGGGAGCTGGCCCTGGTGCGGCACGGCCGGCTCGCCGGAGCCGGGGTCTCCCCGCCTGACGTCCACCCGCGACCGACGTTGGATGTGATCCGCGCCACTGCCGAGACGGTGCCACCCGGGCACGGCCCGGTCCCCGCGGCCACCGCCGAGGAGACCGAGCGCATCCTGTCCTGGTTGGAGCGACCGGAGACCAGGCTGGTGCAGTCCTCCGCCGGTTGGTCCTCTCCGGTGGCCGGTGCGGCCCGGTTCCGGGCCCTGCTGGCGAAGGCGGATCAGGCGGTGTCGGTCCAACTCTCGACCGAACGCCCATGAGCAAGTAACCGATCGGATGACGTCACCTCACATAGGCTGTTGGAGAAGTGCAGTCCTGCCCGATTCGTGGGCCTGCTCCCGGTTGCCGGATCCGGCGACCGTGGGGCCGGGGTGAGGAGGTGTCCCAGGTGGACGTCGACGCCGGACACGGCGCCGCCCTGGGGGGCGCCCTTCCCACACCCGCCGCCGAGCTGCCGCTGGCCCGCCGACTGCGGTCCCTGCTCTCCTGGCCGACCACCGACAACGACCCGGTCAACCCGCTGGTCCGGGCACACCGCGGCATCCACCCCAGCGCCGACACGGCGGTGCTGCGCAAGGCGTACTCGATCGCGGAGAACATGCACCGCGGCCAGTTCCGCAAGAGCGGCGAGCCGTACATCACCCACCCGTTGGCCGTCGCGGAGATCTGCGCCGACCTCGGCATGGACACCACCACGCTGGTCGCCGCGCTGTTGCACGACACCGTGGAGGACACCCGCTACACCCTCCAGGCGCTCGCCGAGGACTTCGGTCCCGAGGTGGCGCACCTGGTCGACGGGGTGACCAAGTTCGACAAGGCGTTCTACGGCAAGGCCGCCGAGGCGGAGACCACCCGCAAGATGATCATCGCGGCCGGCAAGGACGTCCGGGTGCTCATCATCAAGCTGGCCGACCGGCTGCACAACATGCGCACCCTCGGCGTCCGCTCGGCGGCGTCCCGCAACCGGATCGCCACCAAGACCCTCGACGTGCTGGTGCCGCTCTGCGACCGGCTGGGCATCCAGGCCCTCAAACGGGAGCTGGACGACGTGGTGCTGCTGCACCTCCAGCCGGAGGAGCACACCCGCATCCAGCGCCACCTGCACGACCGGCCGGGCTGGGACGCGTACCTGCGCGAGGTGGTCGCCCGGACCCGGGTGGCACTGCGCCGCAGCAAGGTGGACGCCACGGTCGCCCCCCGCCCGCGTCACCTGTACTCGATCTGGAAGGACACCGTGGCCCGAGGCCACAGCGTCCCGTTCGACCTGCCCCGGATCGCGATCGTGGTGGACGGCCCGGCCACCGACTGTTACGCGGCGCTCGGCGCGGTGCACGGGCTCTGGCGGCCGGTGCCGGGCCGGTTCAAGGACTTCATCGCCTCCCCGAAGAACAACCTCTACCGCTCGCTGCACACCACGGTGCGCGGCCCGCAGGACCGCACGGTCGAGGTGCTGATCCGCACCGAGGAGATGCACCGCCTGGCCGAGTACGGCGTCGCCGCCGACTTCCGCTTCCCCCGCACCGACGGGACGGCGGTGCGCGCCCGCCAGCTGGACTGGCTGCGCCGGGTGCTCGACTGGGAGCAGGACGCCCCCGACCCGAACCAGTTCCTCCACTCGCTGCGCTGCGACCTCGCCGAGGCCCAGATCCAGGTCTTCGCCGAGGGGCGCCAGATCGTGCTGCCGGCCGGTGCCACGCCGGTCGACCTCGCGTACGAGCTGGGCACCGAACGGGGTGACCGATGTCTCGCCGCGAAGATCAACGGCCGGCTCGCGCCGCTGTCGTCCGAACTCGACGAGGGCGACGTGGTGGAGATCTTCACCGAGACCGACGACCACGGCTTCGACGCGCTGGCCGCTCCCCGGGGGCCCCGCCGCGAGTGGCTCGACTTCGTCAAGTCGCCGCACGCCCAGATGCAGATCAACCGGTGGTTCGCCGAGCACACCGAACCCGGCATCTCGATCGCCGACAAGGTCCGCCTGGGCCGGGCCACCATCGGGCTGGCGCTGCGCCGGCACGACCGGGGCCTGGCCAGCGACCTGCCGCTGCTGCGGCTCTCCGAGGAGCTCGGCTACCCCGACCTGGAGACGATGCTGGTCGCCGTCTTCGACCGGGTGCTCGACCCGGACACCGTGGTCACGCAGCTCATCGACCTGGTCGACCACCGACAGTGAGGGGTTCCCCTCCCCCGGTGGTCCGACCGGCCCGCCCGGGCCACTAACCTGGGGTCATGATCCCCCGCTCCCGAGCGGTCGTTCGGGCCGTCGTCTACCGGACCTTCTACCGCCTGCCGGTCTCCCTGCGCCGTCGGCTGGTCCGGCTGGCCGTGCCGAAGTACATCGTCGGCGCGGTCACCCTGGTCCGGGACGCCGAGGCGGAGGGCGCGGGTCGGCTGCTGCTGCTGCGCCAGCCCCCCGGCCACAGTTGGACCCTCCCCGCCGGACTGCTGCGCAAGGGCGAGGCCCCGGTGGTGGGCGCGGCCCGCGAGCTGGCCGAGGAGTCCGGGATCCGGCTCTCCCCCGAGCAGTTGCGCCCCGCCGTGCCGAACGCCGTGGTCCACGCCCTCGGCTGGGTGGACGTGGTGTTCGAGGCGGAGGTGCCGGCGTCGAGGACCGAGCTGGTGGTCGACGGCGCGGAGGTCTTCGAGGCCGCCTGGCACCCGCTGGACGACCTGCCCCGGCTGAGCCGGGCCACCGCCCGGCTGCTCGGGTACTACGGCATCGGTCCACTGGCCGGGCAGGTCCCGCCCGACGGCCAGCGCCCGCCGGAGGCACAGGAACCGCCGGAGGGACAGCGTCCGCAGGAGGGACAGGAGCAGCCGGACGGGCGGCCGGCGGCGTGACCACCGCCGGAGAGATCTGCGCGGTGGTCCTCGCCGCCGGGGAGGGCACCCGGCTGCGCCCGCTGACCGAACGCGTACCCAAGGCGCTCTGCCCGGTGGGCAACGTCCCGCTGCTGGACCGGGCCCTGGCCCGGGTGGCCGGCCTCGGCCTGACCGGCCCGGACACGGTGGCGGTGAACGCCTGCTACCTCGGCGGGCAGGTGGTCGACCGGGTCGGCTCCCGCGCCCACCTCTCGGTCGAGCCGGGCGACCCACTCGGTACGGCCGGCGGGATCGGCAACCTGCGGGACTGGATCGCCGGCCGGGGCGTGCTGGTCGGCAACGCCGACGCCTACCTGGCCGACCCGGACATCGCACCCGGTCCGGACGTCGCCGCCCTGCTCGACGGCTGGGACGGTGAGACCGTCCGCCTGCTCGGCCAGCCGGCACCCGACCCCGGTGAGCCGGGCACCTTCAGCGGCCACCGGTTCATCGGCTTCTCCCTGCTGCCCTGGCGGCGGGTCCGCGACCTGCCGCCGACCTTCGGCGACCTGGTCCGGACCGTCTGGCGGCCGGCCGAGGCGGCCGGGGCGCTGGAGGTGGTGCCGTTCGCCGGCACCTTCTACGACACCGGCACCCCCGGCGACTACCTCGCCGCGAACCTGCACGCCGCAGGGGACGGCAACCTGGTCGACCCGGCCGCCACGGTGACCGGCGACTGCACGCAGTCGGTGGTCGGGGCGGGCGCGGTGGTGGCCGGCACGGTGGCCCGCTCGGTGGTCTGGCCCGGCGCGACCGTCCGCCCCGACGAGCGGTTGCACAGGGTGATCCGGGCCGGCGACGGCCTCACCGTCACCACCCCCCGCTGACCCGCCCGAGTCGCACGCGCCCACACCCGCCCGAGTCGCACGCGCTCGCTCACGCATGGCTGATGTGTGGCTGATGTGGTAGCAGGGGTCCCCTGTTACCGCTTTTTGCCGTGCAGGGGTCCCCTGCTACCACGCCAGCCCGGTGCGGTACGGGCGGCGGGATGTCGTCGTCCGGCTGGCGGAGTCCGGGAAGTCGCCAGCCACTAGCATGAGCCTGACGTCGACGAACGGAGAGATCGCCCGTGATCACCGCCATCGTGTTGATCGATTGCGCCACCGACGCGATCCCCGAGGTGGCCGAGGCGCTGGCCGCCCTGCCCGGGGTCAGCGAGGTCTACTCGGTGGCCGGTCACGTGGACCTCATCGCCATGGTCCGGGTACGCGAGTTCGAGCAGATCGCCCAGGTGATCGCTGGTCGCATCTCCAAGGTCCCCGGTGTGATCAACACCGAGTCGCACATCGCCTTCCGGGCGTACTCCCAGCACGACCTGGAGGAGGCGTTCGCGATCGGGCTGGCCAACGCCGACTGAGGCCGCTACCGGCCGGTTCGCTCGGTCGGGGTGGGGCACGGGCGCACCGGTACGCGGTGGGTATCGGATCTCCGGCGGACACACGTACGCCGGCCCACCCGGAGGTGGACCGGCGTACGTGCCGTGATCAGCTACCGGTCGGAGCCGGCGTCTCGGTGACGCCGCCCTGACCCGGGCCGGTGGTGCCGCCCGGAGCCGGCGTGGTGGCCGTACCACCCGGGGCGGGCGGTGAACCCGGCCCGGTCACCGACGGGGCCGGCGCGGGGGTCCCGCTACCACCCGGCCCCGGGGTGCCGCTGGCGCTGACCTGCGGCACCGGCACGCCCAGTTCCTCCGCCAGCGTCACCAACTCGTCGTAGTGCGCCTGGAGCACCGGCAGGGCGTCCTGGGCCAGCTGCACCACCGACTGCTCGGAGCCCTGCGAGATCTCCGTCTGGGTGGCCTGGATGGCCTGGACGTGCCCGGCCAGTTCGGCGGTCACCCACTGCCGGTCGAACTCGGCACCGTCGACGTTGTTCAGCTGGTCCACCACGGCCTGCTGGTCAGCAGTCGGCTCGGCCGGCAGGTCCACCCCGAGCTGCTGCGCCGTGTCCTGCACGGTCTGGTCGAGCTGGGTGTGGTCGGTCACGAACTTGGCGCCCAGATCCTTGACGCCCTGGTTCTGCCCCTTCTGCTGGGCCAGCTCACCGGTGACGATCTCGGCCAGGTTGACCTGGTGGATCGCCTGCAGGTACTGCCGGTCCTGGGTCGACGGCTGGGCCTGTGCCTCGGCTGCGGCGGCCGGCGCCAGCCCGACCAGCGTCAGGGCGGCCACCACCCCGAGCCGTTTGATACCCAACATGTTTCCTCCCCGTGGTCGTTGGACCGCACGGATACCCGGCTGGCCGGGTTTAACCCCCGACACCGCAGGGGCCCGACCGGACACGGGCGGAAACGGGCGTGGCGCCCGCCGGTGATCCGGCGGGCGCCACGGGTGCTGCGGTTGGGACGAGGATCAGTGGCGGCTCGGGCCGCTGCCGATCTCCTCCCGCTCCGGGCGGGCCTCCACGGGCGGGTGCCCCGGGGAGACCGGCGCCTCGACCGGCTTCTCGATCGGGTAGAAGAAGCCCTTGATGGCCGGGCCCAGCGCGCCGAGCCGGTTCATCTTCTTCGGCACCACCCAGCCGACGTACTCCAGCTCGCCGTGGCCGTGGCCGTCCACCGCGCTGAGCGGCTGGTGGACCTCCTCGAACCGGCCGTCCGGCAGCCGCCGGATGATGCCGGTCTCCACACCGTGCGCGAGGACCTCGCGGTCGTGCTGCTGGAGACCGAGGCAGATCCGGTACGTGACGTAGTACGCCAGCGGCGGCAGGATCAGCAGGCCGATCCGGCCGGCCCAGGTCATCGCGTTCAGGCTGATCAGGAACTTGTCCGCGATCACGTCGTTGGCGCCGGAGAGCGTCAGGACGAGGTAGAAGGCGATGGCCATCGCGCCGAGGCCGGTGCGGTGCGGGACGTCCCGGGGCCGCTGGAGCAGGTTGTGCGCCCGGTAGTCCTTGAGCTGGCGGGCCTCGACGAACGGATAGAACATCGACAGACCCACCAGGATGCCCGGTAGCACCACCGTCGGCCAGAACAGCGGTGGAATGACGTAGCCGTCGCCGATCGGGATGTTGATCTCCCAGGCGGGCATCAGTCGGGTCGAGCCGTCGAGGAACATGACGTACCAGTCCGGCTGGCTCGCCGCCGACACCACCCACGCCTCGTACGGGCCGAACAGCCAGATCGGGTTGATCTGGAACAGACCGCCCATCAGCGCGATGACGCCGAAGACGACCATGAAGAAGCCGCCCTGCTTGAGCGCGTAGCGCGGGAACATCCGCTCGCCGACCACGTTGTCGTTGGTCCGGCCGGGGCCGGGCCACTGGGTGTGCTTCTGCTTGAAGACCAGGCCGACGTGGGCGCCGATCAGCGCCACCAGCAGGCCGGGGATCAGCAGCACGTGGGCGATGTAGAACCGGCTGATGATGATGTCACCGGGGAACTCGCCACCGAAGATCGACGAGGTGACCCAGGAGCCGATCACCGGGATGGAGAGCATGATCGCCGAGGCGATCCGCAGACCGGTGCCGGAGAGGCCGTCGTCCGGGAGCGAGTAGCCGGTGAAGCCGGCCAGGAAGCCCACCCAGAAGAGCAGCGAGCCGATGATCCAGTTGGTCTCACGCGGCTTGCGGAACGCGCCGGTGAAGAAGACCCGGAGCATGTGCACCACGATCGCGGCCATGAACAGCAGGGCCGACCAGTGGTGCATCTGCCGCATGATCAGGCCGCCCCGGACGTCGAACGAGATGTCCAGGCTGGAGGCGTAGGCCGCGGACATCGGCGTGCCGCGCAGCGGCGCGTAGCTGCCGTTGTAGATGACCTCGGTGAGCGCGGGCTCGAAGAAGAAGGTCAGGAAGACACCGGTCAGCAGCAGGACGATGAACGAGAAGAGCGCGATCTCGCCCAGGAGGAAGGACCAGTGGTCGGGGAAGACCTTGTTGAGCACCCGGCGCAGCGGGGTCGACACAGCGAACCGGTCGTCAACTCCGGCAGCGGCCTTTCCCGGCACCGCTGCCATGTCAAACTTTCGGCGCTTCATGGCCGCTCCCAGAAGTCGGGCCCGACGGTCTCGGTGTAGTCGGACTTTGCCACGAAGAAGCCCTCGCCGTCCACCTCGATCGGCAGCTGCGGCAGGCGGCGGCTGGCCGGACCGAAGATGGGGCGGGCGTTGTCGGTGATCAGGAACTGCGACTGGTGGCAGGGGCAGAGCAGCCGGTTGGTCTGCTGCTCGTAGAGGCTGGCCGGGCAGCCCGCGTGCGTGCAGATCTTGGAGTACGCGGCGTAGTTGCCCCACATGTAGCCACCGTGGCCGACCCGCTCGTTGGCCTCCCGCGCCTCGACGGCGTCGGACTCCCGCAGGTGGATCAGCAGGGTCACCGAATCGGCGTGCTTGTTGCTCACCCCGTGCTCGATGCCCGGGAAGACGGTGATCTGACCACCGGCGCTGATGTCCGCCGGGCGGACCGGCCGGCCGTCCTCCCGGACCAGCCGGATCTTCTCGCCACCCTCGCCCGGCGTGAAGCCGGTGGTGAACATCTGGTTGTTCTCGTGCGGCTGCTTGATCAGACCACCGACCAGCGGCGCGGCGGCGACCGCACCGACCGGCGCGAGGCCGGCCAGCAGCGAGATGCCCAGCAGCGGGCGACGCTTCACGCCCAGCTCGTCGGCGACGAAGAGCATGGTCTGCCCGGTGATCTTGCGACCCTCCTGGTCCACCTCGCCCTCGTGCCGGTCCTGGATGGCGACCTCCTTGGGCAGCAGCTTCTTGCCCCAGGTGAGGATGCCGAAGCCGATGCCGAGCAGGGCCACGCCGAGCGTCAGGCCGAGCAGCGGGGTGTAGAGCTTGTCCCCGCCGTGGCCCGGCTCGTACTGCCAGGGCCACCAGATGTAGACGACCAGGAAGGCGGTCGCGGCGAGGCCGGTCAGCAGGAAGAAGGAGGCGACCAGGCGGGTGGTGCGGCGCTCGGCCTTGCTGCCCGGGACGAACTGCGGCTCGTAGTGGACGATCTCGATGTCGTCCCGGCGCAGCCCCTCCTGGACGACGTCGAACCGGGTCAGCTCCGGGTCGTCCAGGTCGATCGGCTCCCGAGCCGACTTCTCGGTGTGCGTGCTCATGCCGTCACCTCGCTACGGGCGGTGCCGAGCGCGGGCACCGCGGCGCTGAATCCAACGATTCGCTCGGTCACGACTTGCCCGCGATCCACAGGCTGGCGAAGACGAGCGCGACGATGCCGACCAGGAAGATGGCCACGCCCTCGGTGGAGGGACCGTAGCGGCCCAGGTTGAACCCACCCGGGTCCTGGTCGTTCTTCAGGGTCTCCTGGATGTAGGCGATGATGTCCGCCTTCTGCTCCGGGGTGATCTGGTTGTCGCCGAACACCGGCATGTTCTGCGGGCCGCTGAGCATCGCGGCGTAGATCTGCCGGTCCGTGGCGGGGTGGAGGCTCGGCGCGTACTTCCCGGAGGAGAGCGCACCGCCGCCACCGCCGAAGGCGTGGCACTGCGAGCAGTTGATCCGGAAGAGTTCACCACCGGTGGCGAGGTTGGCGTCCGCGCGTAGGTCGCCCTCGGGGACCTCCGGGCCGCCACCGAGCTCCTGGATGTACTGGGCGAGCTGGCGGGTCTGCTCGTCGGTGAAGACCGGAGTCTTCCGCTCCGCCTGGGCCTCCTGCCGGGCCATCGGCATCCGGCCCGAGCTGACCTGGAACTCGACCGAGGCGGCGCCGACACCGATGAGGCTCGGCCCGCGCCCCTCGACGCCCTGCGCGTTACGGCCGTGGCAGCTCACACAGCTCACGTCGAACAGCGCCTTGCCCTCGGCGGCGGCACCCGTGAGCGGCGGGTTGTCCTGCGCCTGGGCACCCGGGGCGAAGACGGCGTAGGCACCGCCGGCCAGCATGAGCGCGGCGATCAGCCGGACTGCGGCACCCAGCCGGCGGCGGCCCCTGCTGGGTGCCACGGACCGCTGGCGGCGCAGCCGCGCGAGCAGGCCGCGTCGGCGGTCGTTGTCAGAAGTCATGACCTGTGTCCTTAACCGGTTAGACCTTGTGTCTCGGGGACGGAGCGGCGCCGCGGCGCCAAGATCACTGAAGCCAGTAGATCATGGCGTAGAGCCCGATCCACACGACATCGACGAAGTGCCAGTAGTACGACACGACGATCGCCGACGTGGCCTGGGCCGGGGTGAACCGGCCCATGGTGGTGCGGATCATGAAGATGACGAAGGCCACCAGACCGCCGGCCACGTGCAGGCCGTGGAACCCGGTGGTCAGGTAGAACATGGACCCGTACCCGTCCGCGTTGATCTTGACGCCGTGGTGGATCAGCTCGCGGTACTCGTTGAGCTGGCCGAGGACGAAGATCAGGCCCATCACGAAGGTGATCGTGAACCAGCGCCGGAGCGCGTGCACGTCGCCCTTCTCCGCGGCGAACACGCCGAGCTGGCAGGTCACCGAAGACGCCACCAGGATCAGAGTGAAGGTCGTCGCGTACGGGATGTTCAGCACCTCGGTGTGCTTCTCCCACTGCTCCGGCGCCGCCGCGCGGATGGAGAAGTACATCGCGAACAGCGCCGCGAAGAACATGAGCTCGCTGGAGAGCCAGACGATCGTTCCGACACTGACCATGTTGGGTCGGGTCAGGGAATGGATCCGGCTCTTGTCAATGGCTGGGGCCGCAGTCACGCGGTCATTATTGCGCCCGATCAGGCCCGGCGAGCATCGGGGTGGCATAACGGTCGTTCCGGCGGGCCGACGGAGGGCGTCCGGTTCGCCTGGCCTAGCCTGAAAAGCGTGTGGTACCTCGATCCGATCATGACCGCCGCCCCGGCCGCCGGAGCGGGACCCGCGCTCGCCGCCGAGCCGCCGCCGCCGTTCGAGATCACCCGGGTGTTCACCGAGACCCAGCTGGACTCCTGGCTGGCGGTCGGTCTGGTCCTGACCGCCGGTCTCTACCTCTACGGCGTGCACCGGCTGCGGCTGCGCGGCGACCGGTGGCCGGTCGCCCGGACGGTCTTCTTCCTCGGGCCGGGGCTGGGCGGCATCGCCTCGGTCACGGTCAGCGGACTGCACGCGTACGACACCGCGCTCTTCTCGGTGCACATGGTGCAGCACATGGTGCTCTCGATGATCGCGCCGATCTTCCTCGCGCTCGGCGCCCCGGTCACCCTCGCGCTGCGCACCCTGCCCAAGCGTCCGCGCCAACGGCTGGTGGCGGTGGTGCACAGCCGGGTCGCCCGGATCTACACCTTCCCGCTGGTCGCCTTCACGATCTTCGTGGTCAACCCGTTCGTGCTCTACTTCACCGATCTCTACCGGTACACCCTGGAGCACGTCTGGGCGCACGAGGTGGTGCACGCGCACTTCATCATGACCGGCTGCGTGTTCTTCTGGCCGATGCTCGGCCTCGACCCGATCCCGAACCGCTGGCCGTACCCGGGCCGGGCGCTGCTGATGCTGCTGTCGGTGCCGTTCCACACCGTGCTCGGGCTCACCATCATGCAGAGCAGCACGCTGTTCGGCGGCGACTGGTACCCGTCGCTCGACCTCGCCTGGTCGGACCCGTGGAACGACCAGGTCGTGGCCGGCGGCATCGTCTGGGCCGGCGGCGAGTTCGTCAGCATCACCATGCTGGCGGTCCTGGTGGTGCAGTGGGTCCGCCAGTCCGAGCGGGAGGCCCGTCGGATCGACCGCGACCTGGACCGCCAGGAGGCCCGGCAACGCGCCGCCGGCACCCCGGCCTGACCGGGGCGCCGGCCGCCGTGGGCACCGACGCCGACCGACCCGACCCGACCGGTACGATCAGCGAGCAGCTACGACGTGGGAGCCAAGCCAGCGATGAGCGATCGTCTTTACACCGTCCTGCTCTACAGCGACGACCCGCAGGTGCGTGACCGGATGCGGCTCGCCGTGGGCACCCGTCCCGCCGCCGACCTGCGCGTCGAGTTCACCGAGGCGGCCAGCTACGACGAGTGCATCCGGCTGGTCGACGACTACGAGATCGACCTGATGATCCTCGACGGCGAGGCCACCCCGGCCGGGGGCATCGGCATCGCCCGCCAGGTCAAGGACGACCGGGCCGACGCTCCCCCGACCTGCGTGGTGATCGCCCGTGCCGCCGACCGCTGGCTGGCCGCGTACGCCGAGGTCGACGCCACCCTGGTGCACCCGCTGGACCCGGTGACCACCGGTTCCACCGTCGCCGAGCTGCTGCGTCGGCACGCCGGCGCCGGCCGCGCCGCCTGAGGCGGACGCTCCACCTCCACGGTCCGGGCCCGCCCGGGTCCGCGATCGTCCGGCCCGGTCCGTCACCGTCGACACCGGTGCCGTCACCCGCATCCCACGTCTGCTCGGGAGGCCCATCATGGGCGATCGGACCTGGCCGCACCTGCTCGCCTCGCTGCTACGCGGCGAGGAACTCCCCACCGCCGACACCGCGTGGGCGATGGGCGAGATCATGACCGGCGCGGCCACACCGATCCAGATCGCCGCCTTCGCCGTGGGGTTGCGGGCCAAGGGCGAGACCCCGACCGAGTTGGCCGGCCTGGTCGAGGCGATGCTCGGCAACGCGGTCCCCGTCGAGCTTCCCGAGGCGGTCCGGGCCACCGCCCTCGACGTGGTCGGCACCGGCGGTGACCTCGCCCACACGGTCAACATCTCCACCATGGCGGCGCTGGTGGTGGCCGGGGCCGGGGTCCGGGTGGTCAAACACGGCAACCGGGCGGCCTCCTCCTCCTGCGGCACGGCCGACGTGCTGGAGTTCCTCGGCGTCCCGCTGGACCTCGACCCGGCCGGGGTCATCCGCTGCGTCACCGAGGCCGGCATCGGCTTCTGCTTCGCCGCCCGGTTCCACCCGGGCATGCGGCACGCCGGCCCGGTCCGCCGCGAGATCGGCGTGCCGACCTTCTTCAACTTCCTCGGTCCGCTGACCAACCCGGCCCGGCCGCGTGCCGGCGCGGTCGGCTGCTTCGACCTGCGGATGGCGCCGGTGATGGCCGCCGTCTTCGCTGCCCGGGGCGACTCGGCCCTGGTGATGCGGGGCGAGGACGGACTGGACGAGTTCAGCACCGCCGCCCCCACGCGCTTCTGGGTGGCCCAGCAGGGCACCGTCAGAGAGGCGCTGCTGGACGCGACCGACCTCGGGGTACCCCGGGCCACCCTGGCCGACCTCCGGGGCGCTGACACGGCGTACAACGGCGATGTCGTCCGGCGACTGCTCGCCGGCGAGCGGGGACCGGTACGCGACGCGGTGCTGGTCAACGCCGCCGCCGCGCTCGCCACCCAGGGTCCGCTCGACGGCGACCTGCTGACCGCCGTGCGGGCCGGGCTGGACCGGGCCGCCGAGTCGATCGACTCCGGCGCGGCGGCGCGGACGCTCGACCGCTGGATCGAGGTGGCCCGCTCGGTCTGAACGGCGGAGATCGACGGCTCCCCGGCCAAGTCGCCGGACTTGGTTGTCGGTCGGTCCCCGGACTCGTCGTCGGCCGGTCTCCGGACGGGGTTGTCGGACCCGCGTGCCAAACTACAGCCGAGTAGTTTTCGCTGCTGCCGTGCCGGGCGGTCGAGGTTCCCGGCACGGGCCGTCCGGGCCGACCGGCGGCCCGCCCGCCGGCAGCCCGCACAGAGAGGAAACGCCCGTGTCGGAGCGCGAGCTGTACTGCGACAGCTGCCAGGGCGTCCAACTGTTCGAGGTCCCGCCCTGTGGGGACGGGCACGGGGCGGACTGCCCCGAATTGAGCTGCACCGGCTGCGGCACGGCGGTGTTGATCGCCACGTTCCGGTTCGACCCCACCCGGCTGGCCGACCGCCGCCCGTCGCGGCGCGGCCACCGTCGGGCCGCCTGACCGGGCACGCCCGCGACCGGTCCTCGTTCCGTCAGGATCGTCCCGCCGGCCGGAACATCCACACGACGAAGGCCGCCTTCCCGAACGGGAGGCGGCCTTCGTCGTGGTCGGGACGACGCCGGTCAGTGCTCGGCGGTGCGCCGGGTGCCGGTGTAGTACTCGAAGAGCAGGCCCGAAACAGCCAGCACGACCGCCACCAGGCCGAGGGCGATCAGCCAGTACTGCCAGATCACGAGGCCGAAGCCGGCGGTGGCGGCGGCGAGCGCCAGCCCGAACGGCCAGTAGCTGCCGGGGCTGAAGAAGCCGACCTCGCCGGCACCGTCGGCGATCTCACCGTCGGCGCGGTCCTCCGGACGCAGGTCGATCCGACGGGCGACGAACCAGAAGAACCCGCCGCACATCGCGCAGAGCGCGAACGACAGCAGCAGGGCGACGGTGCCGACCCACTCGACGTGGCCGGTCTCACCGGCCGTCCAGACGCCGTAGAGGACGCTGACGGCGAGCAGGAACGCCGCGATGATGGAGAAGATCTTCCACTCGGTCCTCATGCCCGCCCCCTCAGCGTCCCGCGTCGGCCGGCGTGCCGGCCGCGTTGTTGAAGTTGCTGTCGGTACGCCGGGTCTCGAACGGCCGGGTGGTCGTCGCGTACGGGTCCTCGCCGATGGACTGGAGCGCCTCCTGGGTCGACCGGCCGTCCCGCTTGGCGGCGAGGAACTGGTCGTACTCCTCCGGCGACACGACCCGCAGCTCGAAGTTCATGAAGGCGTGGTAGCTGCCGCACAGCTCGGCGCAGCGGCCCACGTACGCGCCCTCGGTCACCAGCTCGGAGATCTCGAACTCGTTGCGGATCTTGCCGGGGAAGACGTCCCGCTTGAAGAGCAGCTCCGGCACCCAGAAGGAGTGGATGACGTCCTTGCTGGTCTCCTCGAACCGGATGGACCGGTTGGTCGGCAGCACCAGCACCGGGATGACCTCGCTGGTGCCGAGGACCGACGCGACGGTGTTCGCGTCCTTGCCCAGGCCGTCCCGGTAGTTGAACTGCCAGTTCCACTTGAACGCGACGATCTCGACCACCACGTCCGGGTTCGCCGTGCGCTTCTCCACGTCGGTCTGCACGACCGCGGTGTAGTAGAAGAGCACCGAGACGATCAGGATCGGGGCGATCGTGTACAGGAACTCCATCGGCATGTTGAACCGGGTCTGCACCGGCAGCTCGTTGCCGCGCTTGCGGTACCGGATGATGCACCAGAAGATCAGGCCCCAGACGAAGATCCCGACCGCGAGCGCCGCGATGCAGGACGCGATCCAGAGGTCGTACATCCGTCGGGACTCGGCCGAGATGCCGCCCTGCGGCCAGCCGAAACCGTCGAACGCCGCACCGACGTCACACCCCGTGAGCAGGACCAGAGTCGCCCCTGCGCCGAGACCGAGACCGGCGAGCCGCCCGGCACCCCGTCCCCGGCGCCCACCGGCTCCCGGGGAAGCGCTGTGCCGTACGGCCGTCGGCCGTACCTCCGAACTCCTTGCGACCACCTGGTCCTGCCTCCCTAGCGCGCCGCGGTGTCTGGCCCGGTTCCGCCGGCCCGGCCGGTGGATTGACAGCACCGGCGGCAAAGGCGTCACCGACGGTCGCAGATTACTCGACCATGACGGACCGGAATGCCCTGGGGTCGCGTGTCCGCCCCGGTCGAGGGATCGCGAACACCCACCGCGCGCTACGTTGGCACCCGTGAGCGCTCCCCCGGTCTACCTGGACGCGGCCACCGCCACCCCGTTGCACCCGGTGGCCCGACAGGCGCTGGCCGCCGCCCTGGCCGACGGCTGGGCCGACCCCGGTCGGCTCTACGCGCAGGCCCGCCGGGCCCGCCAACTCCTCGACGCGGCGCGGGCCGCCGCCGCCGAGACCCTCGGGGTACGCCCCGACGAGCTCTCCTTCACCGCCAACGGCACCACGGCGGCGCACGGCGCGGTGCTGGGCGGGTTGGCCGCCCGACGACGGGTCGGCGCGGTGCTCGTGCACTCGGCGATCGAACACTCCGCCGTCCTGCACGCCGCCGAGCGGCACACCGCCGACGGCGGTCAGGCGGTGTCCGTACCGGTCGACCGGTCGGGCCGACTCGACCTCGACGTGTGGGCGACGGCGGTCCGGGCGCCGGGAGTCGCCTGGGCCAGCCTGATCGCGGCCAGCCACGAGGTGGGCACCGTGCAGCCGGTCGCCGAGGCCGCCGTCGCCTGCGCCGGGTCGGGGGTGCCGCTGCACGTCGACGCCGCCCAGATGGTCGGGCGGGCCCCCGTGCCCACCGGCTGGTCGGTGCTGACCGCCAGCGCCCACAAGTGGGGCGGCCCGTCCGGCGTGGGACTGCTGGTGGTCCGCAAGGGCACCCGCTGGGAGTCGCCCTGGCCGGCCGACGAGGGGGAGTCGGGGCGTACGCCGGGGTCGTTGAACCTGCCGGCGGTGGTCGCGGCGGCGGCGAGCCTGCGCGCGGCGGCGGCCGACGCGGCGTCCGAGGCCGCCCGGCTCACGCCGCTGGTGGAGCGGATCCGGGCCCGGGTCGCGGCGGACGTGCCGGACGTCGAGGTGGTGGGTGACCCGGTGGACCGTCTCCCCCACCTGGTGACCTTCTCCTGCCTCTACGTCGACGGCGAGGCGCTGCTGCACGCGCTGGACCGACGGGGCTTCGCCGTGTCCTCCGGCTCGTCGTGCACGGCGTCGACGCTGCGACCGTCGCACGTGCTGGAGGCGATGGGGGTGCTCTCGCACGGCAACGTCCGGGTCAGCCTGCACCGGGAGACCACCGAGGCGGACGTCGAACGGTTCCTGGCCGAGCTGCCGGGAATCGTCGCCGACCTGCGCACCGAGGCCGGGGTGGTGGGGCTGTGACCGCCGCACAGCCCGCCGGGGCCGGCCCACGACGAGCCAGGACCACCGGACCCGAACAGGCCCCCGCCGGTGAGCGGGAGTTGAGGGCGACGGTTGGGCCGGAGCCGGACACGACTCCCGAGCCGAACACGGCCCCCGGGCCAGACGCGACCCCCGGACCGGACACGACCGCCGAGCCTGACCCGGCCTCCGGACCGGACACGACCGCCGAGCCTGACGCGCCCCCCGGGCCAGAGACGACGGCCGGGCCGGGCGAGGTGCTGGACTGTCTCGGGCAGCGTTGCCCGCTGCCGGTCATCGCGCTCGCCCGCCGCCTGCCGGACCTGCCGGTCGGCGCGGTGCTGCGGGTGCTCGCCGACGACCCGGCGGCGGCGGTGGACATTCCGGCCTGGTGCCGGATGCGCGGGCAGGAGTTCCTGGCCGCCGTCGAGGGCCCGGGCTACGACGTACGCCGCGCCCACTAATCTCTCCGGCCCCGCGCCAGCGTCTCGCCACACCTCCCGCCGCCCGCTCCTCCCGCCGCCCATGTGGGGACCCACACCTTCCGCCGTCCACATCTCCCGCCGCCCACGCGGCGACCTCGCCGCGCTGCGCACTCGGCGCAATCTTGGACAGTTACCGATCCATGTGGTCGCTAACTGTCCAAGATCTGTTCCGTTACGCCTGTTCCGTCGATCCAGATCAGCCGTAACCGCCGTCCGCCCCGACTGAAGATCCGTATGGCAGATCCGTATGGCGCTGTCGGCGCTCGGAAAGCGCCCGGCGTGCGTCCGCTGGTCGCCACAGAGCAGGACCCCGTCCGGGAATGCCATGCCCCAGGCAAACACGGCCCCGTCGATCCGGTCGCCGGCCCTGAGCCGACCGCCGACGCTGAGCCCGCCCCGCCGGCAACAGCGATCGACACTGCTCCGCTCCGGGCGGCCGCCGGCACGCGACGGCTGCCCGGAGGGGTGCGCAGTCAGCCGAGCAGGTGAGGGCGAACCTCGTTGGCGACGGCGTCGCCGTACGCCTCGGCGAGGCGCTTGACGAAGGCGTCCCGGTGGATCTGGTACTCCTGCGCGCCGTGGTTCTCCAGCACCATCGCGGCGGAGAGGCAGCCGACCTGGGCCGCCTGCTCCAGGTTCAGCCCCCAGGAGAGGCCGGCGAAGAAGCCGCCGCGGAAGCCGTCGCCGACCCCGGTCGGGTCGACTTCGCGGACGTCCCGGACGGCCGGCACGTGCATGCGCGGGACGTCCCGCCCCTCGATCTCCACGCCGTCCTTGCCGAGCGTGGTGACCCGGATGGTCACCCGGTCGAGCAGCTGGGCGTCGGTGAGGCCGGCCTTGCTCTGCAGCAGCGACTTCTCGTACTCGTTGGTGAGCAGGTAGGTGGCGCCGTCGATCAGACCGGCGACGTCACTGCCCTCCATCCGGGCGAGCTGCTGGGACGGGTCGGCGGCGAAGTGGTAGCCGCGCTCCCGGCACTCGGCGGAGTGACGCAGCATCGCCTCGGGGTCGTTGGCACCTACCAGCACCAGGTCGAGGCGGCCGACCCGCTGCGCGACCGGGGCCAGCTCGATGTTGCGGGCCTCACTCATCGCCCCGGCGTAGAAGGAGGCGATCTGGCACATGTCGGTGTCGGTGGTGCAGACGAAACGGGCGGTGTGCGCGACCTCACTGATGTGCACCGAGTCGCAGTCGACCCCGTGCCGCTCCAGCCAGGAGCGGTAGTCGGCGAAGTCGGCGCCGACCGCGCCGACCAGCACCGGGGTCAACCCGAGCTGGGCCATCCCGAAGGCGATGTTCGCGGCCACGCCGCCGCGCCGGACGATGAGATCGTCGATGAGGAAGGACAGCGAGACCTTGTCCAGCTGGTCGGCGATGAGCTGGTCGGCGAACCGGCCGGGGAAGCTCATCAGGTGGTCGGTCGCGATCGAGCCGGTCACGGCGATCTTCATGTCAACCCTCGCGGTCGGGAGCAGAGCGCCGGTCAGCCTACCGGCCCGCTCATCTTTCCACCGGCCTGCCGATTGGGACATGGCCCTTCGAGTGGCGCTTGAGGTGCCGGGTGGTAGCAAGGGTCCCCTACAGGTGATTTTCGCCCTGCAAGGGGCCCCTGCTACCACCCAACGCACCCGGCTGCCAGCAAGGGCGGGAGAGCAGTGGCGGGCGGCACGAAAACGGCGGGGCCGCCCCGTTGAATAGGGGCGGCCCCGCCGTCGGGCCCGGGGGGCGACTCAGCTGAACGAGTCGCCGCAGGCGCAGGAGCTGCCCGCGTTCGGGTTGTCGATGGTGAAGCCCTGAGCGTCGATCCGGTCGGCGAAGTCGATCGTGGCGCCGGTCAGGTAGGGAGCGCTCATCCGGTCGACGACGACCTCGACACCACCGAAGTCAGTGACGACGTCCCCGTCGAGGGAACGCTCGTCGAAGAAGAGCTGGTACCGCAGGCCGGAGCAGCCACCCGGCTGCACCGCGACCCGGAGCCGCAGGTCGTTGCGGCCCTCCTGCTCGATCAGGGCCTTGACCTTCTGCGCCGCGACGTCGGTGAGGACGACGGTCGTGGGGGCCTTGGCCTCGGTCGAGTCGGTCTGCGCTGGCGTGGTCACGTGGAATTCTCCCTGCGCGCGTCGGTGTGGTCTCTCCTGGCCAACGTCCTCGCCGGTCCAGTGATTCCCACTGTGGTCCAGGTCTGATTGTAGGCCGCCCCGGGTCGGGGCGGCCCGGTCGGCGGCGACTCGACGGCTCGCACCGTCGGGCGGACCCGTCGGTCGACGGCCGCAGCGCCGGGCGGGGACCCAACGGTCGACGGCCCACCGCCGGGTGGGGAGCCGAGGATCACCAGCCCCACCGCCGGGCGGGAACGCGACGGTCAGCGGCTCCACTGCCCGGCCAGTCGGGCCCCCAACGCCCGGAGTCCCTCCGCCGGACGACTCATCGCCGCCTCGACCCCGCCGTGTTCCTCACCCCCGAAGTGTTCCACCAGGCTGTAGGTGTCGGTCACCCCGGCCGAGGCGGCCTCCCGCCGGCCGGTGCTGACCCGGCCGGCCACCACCACACAGGGCACGCCCCGGTCCCGGGCCGCGCCGGCCACCCCGGCGACCACCTTGCCGCGCAGCGACTGGTGGTCGAAGGAGCCCTCCCCGGTGATCACCAGGTCCACCGCGTCCAGCGCCGCCTCCAGGCCGATCGCCCGGGTGACCAGCCCGATGCCGGACTCGCACCGGCCGCCGAGGGCGAGCACCGCCGCGCCGAGCCCACCGGCCGCGCCGCCGCCGGGCAGCGCACCGAGCCCGGCCGGGCAGCCCGGCAGATCCTTCTCAAGTACGCCCGCGAAGCGCTCCAGCGCCGCGTCGAGCAGCAGCACGTCCTCGCGGCTCGCTCCCTTCTGCGGACCGTAGACGTTGCTCGCCCCGTGCAGCCCGAGCAGCGGGTTGTCCACGTCGCTGGCGGCGACCAGGGTGGCGTCACGCAGCCGCGGCACGCCGTCCAGGCCGGCCACGGCGACCAGTGCCGCCCCGCCGTACGGCAGCGCCCGGCCGACGTCGTCCAACGGGGTCGCGCCGAGCGCGGCGAACATCCCGGCGCCGGCGTCGTTGGTGCCGGAACCGCCCAGCCCGATGACCACGGTCCGCGCACCGTGCTCCACCGCCGCGGTGATCAGCAGCCCTAGCCCGTACGAGGTGGTGGTCTTCGGGTCGCGCTCGTCCGGGGCGAGCAGGTGCAGCCCGCACGCCTGGGCGCTCTCCAGGTACGCGGTCCCGTCGTCGGTGAGCAGGATCTCCCCGGCGGCCGGGCGGCCCAGCGGGTCGACCGTCGGCACCGGCACCCGTCGACCGCCGAGCGCGTCGGCGAGGACCGCGACGAACCCGGGCCCGCCGTCGGCGAGGGGCCGGATGAGGAGTTCGTCACCATGGGCGACCTCGCGCCAGCCGGTGGCCACCGCGTGGGCCACCTCCTGGGCCGGCAGGGTGCCGGCGAACTTGTCCGGACAGAGCAGCACACGCATGCCCAGCAGTGTGGCAGCCCACATCCGGGAAGGCTGCGCCACGGCCACGCTGTGGGACCATGGGGTCGTGACTTCGACCTGGGTGGAACCCTCCAACACCGCGACGGCGCTGCTCCTTCTCGGCCGGGGCAGTGATCCCGCCACCGAGCGTGGCGTGGAGTGTCCGGGCGAGCTGCCGGCGCCGAGCGACCCCGGCCTGGTGGCCCGCGCGGCGGCGGCCAAGGCGGAGCTGGGCGAGCGGGTCTTCGTGCTGGGCCACCACTACCAGCGCGACGAGGTGATCCAGTTCGCCGATGTGACGGGCGACTCGTTCAAGCTGGCCCGGGAGGCGGCGGCCCGCCCGGACGCCGAGTACATCGTCTTCTGCGGTGTGCACTTCATGGCCGAGAGCGCCGACATCCTCACCTCGGACGCGCAGAAGGTGATCCTGCCCGACCTGGCCGCCGGCTGCTCGATGGCCGACATGGCGGTGCTCTCCCAGGTGGAGACCGCCTGGGAGGTGCTGACCGAGCTGGGTGTCGCCGCCGACACCGTCCCGGTGACGTACATGAACTCCTCGGCCGACATCAAGGGTTTCGTTGGCCGCAACGGCGGGGTGGTCTGCACCTCGTCGAACGCCAAGCGGGCCCTGGACTGGGCGTACGAGCAGGGCTCGAAGGTGTTCTTCCTGCCCGACCAGCACCTCGGCCGGAACACCGCCGTGTTGGAGATGGGCTTCTCGCTGGACGACTGCGTGCTCTACGACCCGCACAAGCCGAACGGCGGGCTCACCCCGGAGCAGCTGCGCGACGCGCGGATGATCCTGTGGCGGGGGCACTGCTCGGTACACGGCCGGTTCACCCTGGACAGCGTCAACGACGTCCGGCAGCGGGTGCCGGGGGTCAACGTGCTGGTGCACCCGGAGTGCCGGCACGAGGTGGTCAACGCCGCCGACCTGGTCGGCTCGACCGAGTACATCATCCGGACCATCGAGGCGGCCCCGGCCGGCTCGGCCTGGGCGGTGGGCACCGAACTGAACCTGGTCCGCCGGCTCGCGCTGGCTCACCCGGACAAGCAGATCATGTTCCTCGACAAGGCGGTCTGCTACTGCTCGACGATGAACCGTATCGACCTTCCGCACCTGGTGTGGGCGCTGGAGGAGCTGGTCGCGGGCCGGGTGGTCAACCAGATCACCGTCGATGCGGACACCGCCCACCACGCCCGGGTGGCCCTGGACCAGATGCTGGCTCTCCCCGGGGCCTGACGACCGTCGGTGACGTGTGGGGTGCGGTTACGTACCCCCGTCACCCTTTCATGGCATCCGATGCGGTCTGCCCGAGTCATTCTCGTCACCGAGGGCTATGCTGCCCCTGCGACGACTGAGCGAGCCGTTTACCACCGGCCGCAGTCCGGGTAGCGACGAGTCGCCGGCCCCTCAATCACCCCACACGGCAGCACCGACGCGCTGGAGGTTGCGTTGACCAACGACGTCCTGGTCGTACACGGAGGAACTCCGCTGGAAGGGCGGATCCGCGTGCGCGGCGCGAAGAACCTGGTCTCCAAGGCGATGGTCGCCGCCCTGCTCGGCGACAGCCCGAGCCGGCTCTTCGACGTCCCGAAGATCCGGGACGTCGAGGTGGTCCGGGGTCTGCTCGGCCTGCACGGCGTGAAGGTCAGCGACGGCCAGGAGGATGGCGAGCTGGTCTTCGACCCCGCGAACGTGGAGAGCGCGAGCACCGACCAGATCAACGTGCACGCCGGGTCGAGCCGGATTCCGATCCTGTTCTGCGGCCCGCTGCTGCACCGCCTCGGTCACGCCTTCATCCCGGACCTGGGTGGCTGCCACATCGGTCCCCGTCCGATCGACTTCCACCTCCAGGCGCTGCGCGAGTTCGGCGCGACGGTCGAGAAGACCCCGGAGGGGCTGCACCTGTCCGCCCCGAACGGCCTGCACGGCACCAAGTTCGCGCTGCCGTACCCGAGCGTGGGCGCGACCGAGCAGGTGCTGCTGACCGCGGTGATGGCCGAAGGGGTCACCGAGCTGCGGAACGCGGCGGTGGAGCCGGAGATCATCGACCTGATCTGCGTGCTCCAGAAGATGGGCGCGATCATCAAGGTGCACACCGACCGGGTGATCGAGATCCAGGGCGTGCCGAAGCTGCACGGCTACACCCACCGACCGATCCCGGACCGGATCGAGGCGGCGAGCTGGGCGGCGGCGGCGCTGGCCACCCGGGGGCACGTCGAGGTGCTCGGCGCGCAGCAGGCCGACATGATGACCTTCCTGAACGTCTTCCGCTCGGTCGGCGGCGAGTACGAGGTCACCGACACCCGTCCGCCCCGGTTGGGCGACCTCGGCCAGGAGGGCGGCATCCGGTTCTGGCACCCGGGCGGCGAGCTGCACGCCACCGCGCTGGAGACCGACGTGCACCCCGGCTTCATGACCGACTGGCAGCAGCCGCTGGTCGTCGCGCTGACCCAGGCCCGGGGCCTGTCGATCGTCCACGAGACGGTCTACGAGCAGCGGCTCGGCTACACCGAGGCGCTCAACTCGATGGGCGCGAACATCCAGGTCTACCGGGACTGCCTGGGCGGCACGCCGTGTCGCTTCGGCCGGCGCAACTTCAAGCACTCCGCGGTGATCGCCGGGCCGAGCAAGCTGCACGCCGCCGACCTGGTCATCCCGGACCTGCGCGCCGGGTTCAGCCACCTGATCGCCGCGCTCGCCGCCGAGGGCACCTCCCGGGTGTACGGCGTCGACCTGATCAACCGCGGCTACGAGGACTTCGAGGCGAAGCTCGCCGACCTCGGCGCGCACGTCGAGCGCCCGTGACGGCGCACGGAACGGCGCACCGCTCCACGTCGGCGTAACCTGCCTCACCCGACCGGCGGCCGGTGCACCCGTGATGTGCACCGGCCGCCGACGGTTGGCTACCCTTCACCACGTGCCCTCGCTGTTTCGCCGCAAGCCCACCGCCGTCGTCGACGAGGCCGTCACCGAGGTGACGGCGGACGAGACGTCCGATTCCGCCCGCCCGCGCGGCTACACGCCCGCCAAGGGTCGGGAGACGCCGAAGCGACCCACGGCCAACCGCCGGGTCGCCGCCGCCACCAAGCCGTTGAGCAAGGAGGAGGCCAAGGAGCGGCGTCGCCGTCTGCGGGCCGAGGCGGCAGAGGAGTTCCGCCGCGAGGGCGGCCCACGGGACCGGGGGCCGGAGCGGCTGCTGGCCCGCAACGTCGTCGACTCCCGGCGTACCATCGGCACCTGGTTCTTCGGTGGCGCGCTGGTCGTGCTGATCGGCTCGTCGGCGGCGATGCCGCCGACCGTGCGCCTGGTCTCGAACCTGCTCTGGGCAGCGCTGGCGATCGGTGTGGTGATCGACTCGATCCTGATCAGCCGCAAGATCAAGAAGCTGGTCCGCGAGCGCTACCCCGCCACCGGCCAGCGGATGGGCTCGCTCTACCTCTACGCGATCATGCGTTCGATCACGTTCCGCAAGATGCGCGCCCCAGCACCCCGGGTCAACCTCGGCGACCCGGTCTGACGTTCTCCCACGCATCCCCCGCTCAGACCTGGTTCGGGGTGCGGTAGAGGCGGGCCACGACGTCCTCGATGTCCGGTTCGACGATCGAGATGTCGCGGAGGGTGGCGAGACCGGCCAGGCCGGCGACCACCTCGGCCGCGCCCGCCGACTCCAGCGCGAAGACCAGCCGGTGCCCGTCCGCCTCCACCCGCTGCAACGGCGCGCCGGGCAGCGTCGGCGGCTCGGGCAGGGCGACGTCCAGTTCCGCGACCACCAGCCGACGGGAACCGTACCGGCTGTGCAGGGCGGCGATCGAGCCGTCGTGCACCACCCGGCCGTGGTCGATCACCACGAGACGGTGGCAGAGGCGCTCGATGTCGGCCAGGTCGTGGGTGGTCAGCACCAGGGTGGTGTCCCCGGCCCGGCCCAGCTCGGCGAGGAAACCGCGGACCGCCTGCCGGCTTACCACGTCCAGCCCGATGGTCGGCTCGTCGAGGAAGAGCACCTGCGGACCGTGCAGCAGGGCGGCGGTCAGCTCGCCGCGCATCCGCTGGCCGAGGGAGAGCTGGCGGACCGGGGTGTCGAGGAAGGCGTCCAGGTCGAGCAGGTCCCGGCAGCGGCGCAGCCGGGCCGCGTGCTCGGCGGCCGGCACCCGGTAGACGTGCCGCAGCAGGTCGAACGAGTCGCGCAGGGGAAGGTCCCACCAGAGCTGGGAGCGCTGCCCGAACACCACGCCGATGCGCAGGGCCAGCCGGGTCCGCCGGGCGACCGGCTCCAGGCCGCACACGCGCACCTTGCCGGCGGTGGGGGTGAGCACGCCGGTGAGCATCTTCAGGGTGGTGGACTTGCCGGCCCCGTTCGGTCCGATGTAGCCGACCATCTCGCCCCGTTCCACCCGCAGGTCGACCCCGTCGACAGCGGTGACGGTCCGTTTGTGCCGGCGAAGTCGCCCGGCCCGGACCCGTACGGTGAACTCCTTGCGCAGCGCGTGCGCCTCGATCACGGTCGCGCTCATGACCCCGTGCTCCGGTAGTGTCGGACACCGATCCGCCACGCCGTGACGGCGATCGCGGCGGCGACCACCGCGACGCCCGGCGAGGCCCAGCCCACCCAGGCCGGCAGGCCGAGCGGGTCGTCCCGGCCGAGCAGCGCCAGCGCCGGATGGTAGCTGACGAAGGCGAAGCCGAGACCGTACGCGAAGACCGCGCGGAACCAGCCACCGAAGACCGTGATCGGGTACGAGGTGAAGTCCCGACCGCCGTAGGTGACCGAGTTGGCCAGCTCCCCCGACTCGACCCAGTAGAACGAGACGGTCGCGGTGGTCACGAAGACCGAGCCGAAGAAGACCACCCCGGCCAGCGGGGCGACCACCACCAGCGCTGCCCGGGCCGGGTTCCACTCGATCCCGGCCGTACCGACCGCCACCACCAGCACGGCCAGTCCGAAGATCACCCGGGAGACCTTGCGCAGCGGCAGGTCCATCAGCAGCAGTTGCGGCAGCGCGCCGAGCGGGCGCAGCAGCACCGTGTCGAACAGGCCGGTGCGCACGTACCGGGGCAGCCGTTCGATGTTGCCGACCAGCAGGTCGGCGGTGGCGAAGGCGCAGGCGGAGAGGGCGACCATCACGAACGTCTCGCGCAGGGTGAAACCGCCCAGTTCCCGGGTCACGCCGAAGAGGACGAAGACGGTGAGCACGTCGAAGACGGTCGCCCCGACGTTGCCGACCAGGTCCACGGTGAACGACACCCGGTACGCGGTCTGCGACCTCGCCTGCGCGCCGAGCAGCGCCCGGTACGCGCCGCGCCTGCCACCGGCCGGCTCCCGGTACGCGTCGAGCGTCGCGCCGGGCGGGTCAGCCACCCTGCACCACCATCCGGCGCTCGGCCCGGCGCTGCACCGCCCGGCAGGCCGCCAGGATCGCCACCGCCCAGGCCACCTGGATCCCGACCAGGGCGAGCGAGATCGGCGGCGGGTCGACCTCGACCAGCACGTCGAGCGGGGTCTGGAAGAGACTCGGGAACGGCGTGACGATCCACAGCGTCCGGTAAAGCCCCTCCGGCAGGAAACGCAGCGGGAAGTAGAGCCCGGCCAGCAGCCCCGAGCTGAGCGTCCACAGGATCATCGAACCGCGGACGTCGTGCAGCCAGTAGGCGGTGGCGTTGACCAGGTACCGGCAGCCGAAGCAGGCCACCACCGCCAGCAGCACCGACAGCGGGAACAGCAGCGCGGTGGACCAGCGGGTCGGCAGGTAGACCTCGAAGAAGAGCGGGCCGACCAGCACCGGCGGCAGCATGCGGGCCAGCACGGCGTAACCGGCGCGGCCCAGGTCGGCGGCGAGGTGACTGGTCACCGGATCGACCGGGCGGAGCAGGTCGCTGACCACGTCCCCGGTGCGGATCCGGTCGGCCAGCTCGGTCCAGCCCCAGAGCAGGACGACGGTGAGCAGCCCCTGCCCCATCCAGACGAAGGTGGCGAGCCGGGCCGGGTCGTAACCGGCGACCGAGCCGGCCTGCCGGGCCACGGCGAGCAGAAGGTAGCAACGGAGGAAGCCGAAGACGGTGTTGGTGACCACCCCGGCCACCGCGGCTTGCCGATACGTGGAGTAGCGCCGGAATCCTGATCCGACTATCGCAGCAAATGTCCGAAACCATAGGATAACGTTTGAGTGCCGGGCCGGTCCCACAGTGGCGGTGACGGAGCCCACGCCGTTACCCTCCTTCCGCAGCCACCCAGTGCCGGACCGGGCGACTCTACCGACACGCCCCGGCTGCCAGCGCGACAATTTTCCGACGAGGTGACACCGCCGTGAGCGACCGACGCGATCCGGCCCCCGGGGCGCGGCGCGCGGGCGGGCAAAAGGTCACCGGATGAGCGGATACGACCGCTGGCGCGACCCGGCCGAACCGTCCTGGATGGTCGAGCCGACCACCGAGTGGCACCCCCAGTTCCCGGGGCAGCGCTATCCCGGTGACATCGGCATCCAGCAGGTCCCGCACCGCAGCGACCGGAACCGCGTCACCGCCACCGGCCGGGCCGAGGTCGTCCCACTGGTGCCGCTGGACCAGGACGGCCGGTACCGGCGCGGACCCGCCCGGGACGACCACGGCGGTCCCTACGGGCAGGGCTGGCACGGCCGGCGCGACGAGCACCGACCTCCGGTCGACGACCCGTACGCCCGGCCGCCGGTCGGATGGCCACCGCCACAGGACCGCCACCCGGTGGAGCCGCCCGCGAACGCGGGATGGCGGACCGGACCGCCGGCCGACCCGCCCCGCGCCGACCTCCGCCACCAGCCGCCCGGGTGGACGGTCGACCGCGACCGACCCCGGGAGCCGGACCGCCCCGGCGGCTGGCACGGCGACCGCCCGCACCACGGCCCCGACGGGTGGGGCGCGTCGCCCCACGACCTCCGGCCGTACCCGCCGGTCTCCCCCGCCCCCCGACAGGAGCCGGGTTGGCTGCCGGAGCCCGGGGAGCACCCGCCGCACGGCGGGCGCCGGCACGACGCGCCCGAGGAGCGACCGTACGGCGGACGTTGGCACGACCCGCCCGAACGTCGGGGTTACCCGGTGCCCCACCACACGACGCCCGGACATGACGCGTCCGGGCGTCCGGTGCCCCGGTACGACGCGCCCGAGCGCACCGGGCCCGGACACGACCGTCCGGACGGCGGGACGGACAGCCGGCGGGACAGCTGGACCGCACACCGCGCCCCGGAGCGGGAGACGTTCCGCCCACCGGCCGCCCCGCCCGAGCCGCCGGCCGACGTCACCTCCCCGTGGCCCGACCGCCCGGTCAGCGGACCCGACCGGCGCTGGTCCGGCGAACACCGCTCCGGAGACGACCGCCACGCCCGTCCGCAGTGGTCCCGGGACGACACCCGGGCCTATCCCCGGCAGCCCGTCGGCCGGGACGACGTGCCGGCACATCCACCGTGGTCGGACGGCCGGAGCGAACCCCCGCCCCGCGACTGGGACCGGTCCCCGACCGACAGCGAGACCACCCAGGCGTGGTCCTACCCGGGACGGCCGGGCATCCCCGAAACCGCCCGGCCGCAGCCGCAGCCGCAGGACGACCTCGGGCGCATACGACCGGGGAACGCGCCGGAGGATGCCGGATCCCGGGCGTGGGACGTGCCGGGCGACGCCGGAACCCGACGGTGGGAAACCCGGCCGGAGGAGCCGACCCCGACGCGGGCGCGGCAGGAGTGGTCCTCCGAGGTCGAGGACACCGCCCCGATCGGACCGGCCCCGTCGGCGGCCCGGGACGAGCAGCGCGCTGCGGACGAGCAACGCCTGACGGCGGAGGATCTGCGTCCGGTCACGGGGCCGCCGGTGGAACCACCCACCGCCGCGCCGACCGTGGCACCGACGCCGTACCGGGCCACCGACGGAATCGAGCCCGCGCCGGTGGTCGACGACGACGCCGTACCGGCCGGCGGTGGGCCGGCGTTCCCACCGGTCACCGCACCGCCCCTCGGTGGGCTGCGTCTGGAGTTCCTGCCCTCCCCCGGGGCCGTACGCGACCCCGGACAGACCACGGGCGACGGTCACCCCGCCCCGGACACGGCCCGCCCGACGCCGGCAGCGGACACCGACCGGGCCGAGGTGGTACCCGGTCACGACCGGGTTGCGCCAGAGACCGACCGGGCCGAGGCGGTGCCCGGTCACGACCGGGTTGCGCCGGAGACCGAGGACGTCGCCCCGGGCACCCCGACGGACCAGCCCACCGACAAAGTGGACAGCCGGGTCGACGCGACCACGACCGGGCACGCCGGACCAGCGACCGCCGCCCACCCGGACCCCGACACCCCGGCTACGGCGGACGACCGCCCCGGCACGCTGGTTCCGACCACCGACACCGACGAGCCGGCACCGGGGACGACCACGGTGGAGCCGCTGCCCGACGGCGTCCACGCCCGACCGGAGCCGGAGCCGGCCGACCCGGATCGGCCCGACTCCGTCGGCGCTGACGGGCTGCCAGTGCCGGACGGTGACGCTGACGAAACCGCGCGGGACGTCTCCAGCACCGGCCCCGACCACGGCGACCATGACGGGAACGGCGACGGCGGGCGCGAGATCGCAACCGGGGGTCTCGACCACGAAAACGTTCCGACCGCACCGGCCCCCACGTCGGAGGCCGATGCGGTCGCCACCGCACCGGAAACGGTCGGCACGCCGGAAACGGTCGACACGGTGGAGGCTGATGCGGTCGCCACCACGCCGGAGCCGGTCGGCGCGGCCGAACCGCTCACCGGCGTGACCGACGGCGTCGCGCCCGTGCCATCGGCCACGCCGGTGTCCGCGCCACCGAGTCCGGTCACGCCCGTTTCCGCCCCGCCGGCGGTCGACGCCCTCGTCTCCGCTCACTCGGTCCCCACCGTGCAGGCTCCCGCACGACCGGCGGTCGACGCGCCCCCGTCCCCGCCATCGGCGAACGATCCGCCCGTGCCGGCGCTACCGGCAGGTGCGCCGGCGACGCCCGCCGCGCCGCTGCCCGCCTTCCCTCTCGACGGTGCCGAGGTTCCACCCACGGATTCCGCCGCCGCGCCACCGCTCTCCGGCGCGCCCGTGGCGACTGCGGTGGTGTCGGCCCCGCCGGCCCCGCCGGCAGCTTCGGAGCCGCTGACGGGGGCCACTGTCGTCACGCCACCGCCACCGGACGCACCGGAGTTCGGAGCGTCCACCCCGGTCTCCGCGCCTCCGGCGACCGTGACGGCGGTCCCGGTCCTGTCGTCCCCGACTCCCGGGCCGGAAGATCGGGCGGCGGGGCAGACCGTCGGAGATCGGCAGGCCGGGCCGGGGATGCCCGCCGGTCGGAGTGCTCCGGCGAGCGCACCGTCCAGCACGGTCGCACCGTCCAGCGGTCCGGTGTCGACGCCGGTCGCCGCCGCGCCGCCGGACACGTCGCCGCGGGATTCGGCCGATCCGCAGGGGGCCGACGCCTGGTTCCGGCCGAAGCAGCCGGTGTCCCCCACACCGCCGGCCCCGCCGGAGCCGGAGCGGCGGCACACGGTGGCCGGTGCCCCGCCGGGCCCCGCTCCCGCCCCGGTCCGACCGCCTGTCACGCCCCCGGCATCCCCGGTATCGGCACCCCCGGCCTTCCGTCCCGTCGTCGCGCCCGGCGGCTCCCCCGTACCCGCCCCACCGGTGCCGCCGAACCCCGTGCCGGCGAACCCACCGCCGACGGACTCGCCGTCAGCGGACGCGGTGCCGACGGACTCGGTACCGGCAAACCCGGTGCCGCCGGCCCGACCGGTCTCCGCGCCACCGGCCTTCCGGCCCGTCTCCGCGCCACCGGCCCGACCGGCCTCCGCGCCACCGGGACGGCCCGTTTCACCGGCACCGGGACGGCCGGTCTCCGGACCACCGGGACAGCCCGTCTCCGGAGCGCCACACCGACCCGTCTCCGGACCACCGGGACAGCCCGTCTCCGGACCACCGCACCGGCCGCTCTCCGCGCCGTTCGGCCAGTCTCCGTTCCCGCCGCCCGTCGGACGGGCACGGGACGGCGACGGCCCGGCATCCGGTTGGGCGGGGCCGTCCCACCCGCCCCGGTCGGATCCGGAGCAGTGGCTGGCCGGACGCCGCTGGCGGCTCCACCCGGAGACCCTGCGGGAGGTGGTCGACGCGCCGGACACCCTCCGGGAGGCCCGGCACGGCCTGACCGAGAAGCTGGGCAACGCCACCGACAACCGTTCACGGGCCCGGCTGCTCAGCCTCCGCGCCGTGACCAACCGGTTGCTGGGTGACCTCGACGACGCGCTCGACGACGGCCGGCTCGCGCTGACCTACGCCGAAGCCACCGGCGAGCTGCGGCGCACCGCGCTGGTGCGGGCCCGGCTGGCCCGGGTGCTCCAGTGGCGGGGCGAGTTCGCCGAGGCCGACCGTCTCCTCACCGAGGCGAACTCCCCGGAGCTGCCCGACCGGCTCCGGGCCACGCTGCACGAGCACCTCGCCCGCTCCGGCTACGAACAGGGCCGGCACGTCGAGGCCTGCCAGCACTTCGAACGGGCCCTGGACCTGCGGCGGGGCGAGGACCGCGAGCTGATCGCGCGAACCGAGGTGGCGCTGGACGCGATCCTCGCGAGAGCCGCCACGGAGGGCTTCGGACCGCTGCCCCGGGCCCGCGAGGAGATCCTCCTGACGCGCCGGCCACCGGTGCCGAGCCTCGACGAGGAGCGGCAGCTCTGGGGGTACGCCGACGTCGAGGGCGAACTGGTCGTGGCCGCCGGGTACGCCGAGGTGCAGCCGTTCCGCGAGGGGGTCGCCTGGGTACGCCGCCCGGACGTCGACGGCTGGGAGCTGATCGACGACACCGGGGCGACCCTGATCGATCCGTCCTACCTCGCCGTCCGGTCGTTCTCCGACGGGCTGGCCTGGGTGTCCCGGGACGGGTCCGGCGGCTGGCAGGCGGTCGACACGGCCGACCGGGTGGTCGTCCCGTCACACTTCGACGACGTACGGCCGTTCCGGAGCGGGGTGGCGGCGGTCCGGGTCGACGGCGCCTGGGGCGCGGTCGACCGGTCCGGGCGGATGGTGGTGCCCCCGCGGTACGACGGCTTCACCACCCCCCTCGCCGACGGGCGGTACGTCGACGGCTTCACCGACGAGGGGCTGGCCGTGGTGGATCTCGGCGGCCGGCGCGGGGTGCTGGACCGGTCCGGTCGGGCGGTCGTCACGCCGGAGCACGCCGCGGTGGTCGTCCACCCGGTCGCCTTCCTGGTCCGGGACCCGGCCGGCCGGTGGGGCGCGCTGGACCGACGGGGCGAGCCGCTGATCGAGCCGGTACACGGCAGCCGGGACCGGCTGATGGCGGAGATCGACCACCTGCTGGCGGACACCGAACCGCTGCTCTGACGGGCCCCGGCACGCCGGGGCGTCCCCCTGGACGGGGCCGGTTCCGGGCTAGGGTCGGAGCATGAAATTCCGTCACCTGGGCCGTTCAGGCCTGATGGTCAGCGAAATCTCGTACGGCAACTGGATCACCCACGGATCGCAGGTCGAGGAGGAGGCCGCTCTGGCCTGCGTCCGGGCCGCCCTCGACGTCGGCATCACCACCTTCGACACCGCCGACGTCTACGCCGGCACCCGGGCCGAGGAGGTCCTCGGACGGGCCCTGCACGGCGAGCGCCGCGAGGGGCTGGAGATCTTCACCAAGGTCTTCTGGCCGACGGGTCCGGGGCGCAACGACCGGGGACTGTCCCGCAAGCACATCATGGAGTCGATCAACGGCTCGCTGCGTCGGCTGGGCACCGACTACGTGGACCTCTACCAGGCCCACCGGTACGACTACAGCACCCCGCTGGAGGAGACGATGGAGGCGTTCGCCGACATCGTGCATTCCGGCAAGGCGCACTACATCGGCGTCTCGGAGTGGAAGGCGTCGCAGATCCGCGAGGCCCACCAGCTCGCCCGTGAGCTGCGCTTCCCGCTGGTCTCCAACCAGCCGCAGTACTCGATGTTGTGGCGGGTGATCGAGGCCGAGGTGGTCCCCACCAGCGAGGAGCTGGGTGTCGGTCAGATCGTCTGGTCGCCGATGGCGCAGGGCGTCCTCTCCGGCAAGTACCTGCCGGGGCAGCCGCCGCCGGCCGGTTCCCGGGCGACCGACGAGAAGTCCGGCGCGGCGTTCGTGGCGAGGTTCCTCACCGACGAGGTGCTCACCGCCGTGCAGCGGCTCCGGCCGCTCGCGGAGCAGGCCGGGCTGAACATGGCTCAGCTCGCCATCGCCTGGGTGCTCCAGAACCAGAACGTCTCCTCCGCGATCATCGGCGCCTCCCGCCCGGAGCAGGTGCACGACAACGTCAAGGCGAGCGGCGTGAAGCTCGACGCGGACCTGCTCAAGGCGATCGACGAGATCGTCGGCCCGATCACCGAGCGGGACCCGGCCAAGACGGAGAGCCCCGCCAAGCGGCCCTGACCCGCCGCACCGGTCCGAGCCGTCAGTCGACCACGACGGCGGCCCGGACCGGACCGGCCGGCTGGCTCGGATCAGGTCGGACCGGCCGGCGGGATCCGGACCGGTCGGGTCAGGACTGCCAGAAGCGGATCAGGTCGAGCCCGTGTGCGTAGAGCGGCGCGGGCAGGCCGAGGACGTCGCCGACGGCGAAGACCGCGCCGAAGAACCATCCGGCGATGCGCGGGTTCCACAGCAGCGCGAAGAGCAGGATGAACCCGTACGGAGCGAACAGGTCGTACATCCGGCGCCACTGCGGGTTGAGCCACGGCTGAATCATGTTGCCGCCGTCCAGGCCCGGCACCGGGAGCAGGTTGAGCGCGCTCGCGGTGAGCTGGAGGAAGGCCAGCAGCGCCAGGGCGGCGAGGAACTCCAGCGGGGCGGGACCGGTCAGCCGCAGGGCCAGGATCAGCACCAGCGTGAACAGCACGTTGGTGGCCGGGCCGGCGAGGCTGACCAGGGTGTGCCGCAGCCGGCCCGGGATCCGGTGCCGGTCCACCCAGACCGCTCCCCCGGGCAGCCCGATGCCGCCGAGCAGCACCACCACCACCGGCAGCACGATCGACAGCAGCGGGTGGCTGTACTTCAGCGGGTTGAGGGTCAGGTAGCCCCGGTGCGCCACGCTCCGGTCGCCGGCCCGGAAGGCCACGATCGCGTGGGCGTACTCGTGCAGGCAGAGCGAGACCAGCCACCCGGAGACGACGAACAGGAACACGTCCAGCTGAACGTTGCCGACCCGGTGCCAGGTGAGGACGGCGCTGGTGACGAAGAGCGCGACCAGGGCCAGGAAGACCGGGCTGGGCCGGAACGCCGCCCGGGGCACGCCGAGCACCAGCCGCTCGCCGCCACCCGGGCGGTCGTACCCGGTCACTCGGCCGCGGGCGCGAGGCTCATCCGGTACTCGACCCGGTCGTCCTCGACCAGGTCGACCGCGGTGACACCGGACGAGGCGAGCTGCCGCCAGGTCTGCCCGATCCAGGACTCGGCGTCCGCCTGGCTGGTGAACGTCTCGGTGGGCCCGTCCACCGACTCGCCCTTCGCGTCCTCGTACCGCCAGCTCCACGGCATGCCGTGTCTCCCCTCGCTGATGCGTCCCGCCCAAGACGGCCGTTGCCAGCCTAGTCGGCGTACCGGCTGCGGGACATGGACGGCCGTCGCCGCTGGCGACGCTCAGCTAGTCGACCCTGACCACGTACTTGCCCCGCACCCCGCCCGCCTCCAGCGCCCGGTGTGCCGCCGCTGTCTCCTCCAACGAGAAGTACCTGTCCACCGCAGGGCGCAGTCCACCCTCCGCTACCTGGCGGGCGAGGTCGTCGAAGAGTGCCCGCGTGGGGTTGCCGCTGAAGAAGCGCACCCGGCCGCCTCCGTGTACGGCGCTGGCGGCGATGTAGCCGAGTGAGGCGGCGGGCCGTGCCGGGTCCAAGGCGATAGTTACCATGCGTCCGCCGGGTGTCAGCAGGCGCCGGAAGGCCCGCAGGTCGGTGCCCGCAGTGTCGAGGACCACGTCGAACAGGCCCAGTTCCCTCGGCGGGACGGTCCGGTGGTCGATGGCGTGGTGGGCGCCGAGCGTGCGGACGAAGTCAAGGTTGGCGGCGCGGGCCAGAGCCGTCACCTCGGCACGATATGCCTGTCCGAGCTGGACGGCGGCGTTGCCGACGCCGCCCGCAGCGCCGCGTACGAGCAGTCGTTCGCCGGGGCGCAGCCTGGCCTTGTCGCGCAGCGCCGTGACGGCCGTGGTTGCCACCGGCAGTGCGGCGGCTGCCGCCAGATCCAGTCCGTCCGGGACCCGGCCGAGCCGCTCGACGCGGACTGTCACGTACTCGGCGGCGCTGCCGAATCCGGTGCGGCCCACGATGCCCCACACACGGTCGCCGACCGCGAAGTCCGTCACGCCGACGCCGAGTGCGGCGACCTCGCCGGTGAGGTCCAACCCGACGCGCTGCGGGAACTTGCGTCCGGTGAAGAGACGGAGGCGGCCGGAACGGGCCGCCAGTTCGCTGCCGTTGATGCTGAACGCGCGCACCCGCACGAGCACCTCGCCGGGCGCAGGTTCGGGGCGTGGCACCCGGCCCACGTACAGCACCTCGGGGCCGCCGAAGCGGTCGAAAAGTACTGCTCTCATCATGCGGTCGTTCATCGTTCTCACCTTCGCCACCAGTGGCCGTGCGGGGGACGGACCTGGCGCCGAGCGTAGGCTGTTAAGTGGACGACATCGTCCGGTTGGAGCGGAGGTGAGAAACAGTAGTGGAGGAATCCTCTCGGATCGCGGGCCCGGGCAGGCTGCGGGCCGACGCCCGGCGCAACCAGGAGCGGATCCTCGTCTCCGCCCGCGCGGTCTTCGCCGAGCACGGGATCGACGCGCCCATGGCGACCGTGGCCCGACGGGCCGGGGTCGGCGTAGCGACGCTGTACCGGCGTTTTCCGACCCGGGATGCCCTGGTGCGGGCCGCGTTCGCGCAGCAGATGGAGACCTGCGCCCGAGCGCTCACCGAGGCGCTGGCCGACCCCGACCCCTGGCGGGGCTTCCAGCGCTTGGTCGAGACGGCCTGCGAGCTTCAGCGGGAGGAACAGGGGTTCTCGGCCGCGTTCGTCGCGGCCTTTCCGGACAGCACGGTGGAACACGCGCAGGCCCGGGAACGGGCCGAGCGGGATTTCCTGACCCTGGTCCGCAGAGCCCAGGCAGCGGGCGCGTTGCGGGCCGACTTCCACCCTTCCGACCTCGCCGTGGCCCTGTTGTCCCACTGCGGTCTGGTCACGGCGCTTCCGCGTGACAGTGCTGCGTCCCGGCGCCTGGTGGCGTACCTGCTCCAGTCGTTCCGCGCTGAGACGGCTCACCGGGCCCTACCTCCGCCGAGCACTCTGTCGCTGCGCAGTCTTCCGCTCGCGGCCGACAGATCCCCGAGACAGCGGCCCTGCAGAGCCTGACGCAAAGCGGCGCATGGCACGGCACACTCCACGTTCGCGACAGGCCTAGCACCCCGGGCGGCGCGGCGGGGCGGTTCACGCGTTCCCCGCCGGCACCGCCCTGTGCCGCGACATGATCGGCCGGGACGGGTCGGGTGGCGCGGGAGGTGCGGTGGTGCGGGACGTGGCGGTGGCGCCGGTGGTCACCGGCGTCGGGGTCGGCGGCGTGGCCGGCATGCTGTGGGAGAACGCCCGCCGGGACCCGGAGGCGGTGCTGTTCCTCCGCCCGGACCCGGACCACCGGGCCTGGCCGTTCCCGCACCGGGTGACCGACGGCGTCGCGCCGGTGACCTGCCGGCAGTTCCGCGACGAGGTGGTCGCCCTGGCACGGGGATTCGTGGCGGTCGGCGTGGCGGCCGGTGACCGGGTGGGCCTGATGAGTCGGACCCGGTACGAGTGGACCCTGGTCGACTACGCCCTCTGGTCGATCGGCGCGGTGCCGGTGCCGGTGTACGACACGTCGAGTCCGGACCAGGTGGCCTGGATCCTCGCCGACTCGGGGGCCGTGGCGTGTGTGGTGGAGACCGCCGGCCACGCCCGGACGCTGGCCGGTCTGCGGCCCGACCTGCCGGCGCTGCGGCGCGTCTGGCAGATCGACGCCGGCGCCCTGGTGGACCTGGTGGAGCGGGGACACGCCGTCGACCCGGAGACCGTGGCCGCCCGGCGGTGCGCGGTCAGCGGCGACGACATCGCGACGATCGTCTACACCAGTGGCACCACCGGCCGCCCCAAGGGCTGCGTGCTGACGCACCGCAACATCCTGCTCGACGTCGGCAACGCGACCGCCGTCCTGCCGGAGCTGTTCCGCGCGGAGGCGTCCACGGTGCTGTTCCTGCCCCTGGCGCACGCGTTCGCCCGGCTGGTGCAGGTCGGGGCGGTGCGGGCCCGCGCGACCCTGGTGCACGTCGCCGACCCGTCCGGCCTGGTCGACCAGCTCCAGCGGTTCCGGCCCACGTTCGTGCTGGCCGTGCCGAGGGTGTTCGAGAAGCTGCACGACCGGATCCGGCAGCGGCCCGACGAGGGTTGGCGGGTCACGACCGCGATCCGGGGCTGGGCGACCGAAGCCGCGTACCGGGTGGCGGTGACGTACAGCCGGCGGCTGGACACCCCCGCCGGGCCGGGGGCCGCGCTGCGCCTGGCCCGCCTGCTGTGCGACGTGGTCGCGTACCGACGGGTGCGGCGGGTGCTGGGCGGCCGGTGCCGGGTGGCCATCGTCGGCGGCGCGCCGGTGGGCGAGCGGATGACGCACTTCTTCCGGGGGGCCGGGATCCTCCTGCTGGAGGGGTACGGGCTGACCGAGACCTCGCCCGCGCTGACGGCGAACCGCCCCTCGGCGCTGCGGATCGGCACGGTCGGCCGGCCCCTGCCGGGCGTACGGCTGGCGATCGCCGGGGACGGTGAGGTCCTCGTCCGGGGCGACGTGGTGTTCCAGGGGTACTGGCACAACCCGGAGGCGACCCGGGAGGCGTTCACCGCCGACGGGTGGCTGCAGACCGGTGACCTCGGCAGCGTCGACGCCGACGGCTACCTGCGGATCACCGGTCGGAAGAAGGAGATCATCGTCACCGCGTCCGGCAAGAACGTGGCGCCCGCGCCGATCGAGGCCCGCATCCGCGCGCATCCCCTGGTCAGTCAGTGCATGCTGGTCGGCGACGGCCGGCCGTACGTGGCCGCGCTGGTCACCGTCGACCCTCGGCGGTTCTCCCGGTGGCGGGATGCGCACGGGCGGCCGGACGCCTCGGTGGCCGAACTGCGCGAGGACCCCGCGCTGCGCCGGGAGATCCAGACCGCGATCGACCTCGCCAACCGGTCCGTCTCGCACGCGGAGGCGGTGAAGACCTTCCGGATCCTGCCCGGGGATCTCACCGAGGCCGCCGGGGAACTCACCCCCACCCTCAAGATCCGGCGGGACGTGGTGCGCGAGCGGTACGCCGCCGACGTCGCCGCCCTCTACCCCGACCGCTGAGGTACCCCGCACCTGCGGGGTCGGAACACGAACGGTGGCCTAAGGTACGGGCATGTCCGTAGACGGGTGCAACACGGTCCTGGTGCTCGGCGGTATCCGGTCCGGCAAGTCCGAGTTCGCCGAATCGCTGGTGGCCGACGCGGTCGCGGTCCGCTACGTGGCGACCGCAACCGGCGGGGACCCCGACGACGCCGAGTGGGCGGCCCGCCTGGAGGCCCACCGCAGCCGGCGTCCGGAGACCTGGACCACCGAGGAGACCGGCGACGACCCGCGCCGGCTGGCCGACGTGCTCGCCTCGGCGAAACCGCACGAGACGCTGCTCGTGGACGACCTCGGTGGCTGGGTGACCGTGCTGCTCGACCCGGTCCACCAGCCGGCCGACGACACGGTCACCATCACCGAACTGGCCGAGGCGGTCCGGGCCTGCCCGGCGCGGTTGGTGCTGGTGAGCCCGGAGGTGGGGCTGTCGCTGGTGCCGACCACCCCGCTCGGGCGGGCCTTCGCCGACGCGCTCGGGTCGGCCAACCGGGCCGTCGCCGACGCCTGCGACGCGGTGGCGCTGGTGGTGGCCGGTCAGCCCTGCTGGCTGAGGAAGCCCGGCACCCCGTCGACCGGCACCGCCGGGTCGCCGTCCGTCCCGTTCCCGGTCGAGCCGTCGCCGGTTGACGCGTCCCCGTCCGTCCCGGCCCCGGTCGAGCGGGACGGGCACCGGGCGAGCATCCCGGCGCAGGCGGGCCCGTCGGAGCCGGACGTGCTGCTCACCACCCCCGACCCGGGCACCGGCTCTCCGGCGGCGGAACCCGCCCTGCCCGAGGTGCTCACCCCGACTGTCCCGCCCGCTGGGCAGCCGACGGACGGCACCGCCTGGGCCGCGCCGACCATGGCACTGCCGATGGTCGCCACCGGTCTGGTCATCCAGAACGGCATGGAGCTGCCCCTGCCGGACGAGTACGCCGGCCCGCAGGCCGTGGAACGCCTCGCCACCCGGGACGTGCCCGGGGCGGGGCTCGGGGTCCTGGAACGGGTGGTCGGCTTCGCCGCCGCCACCCAGGGCACGCCCACCCCGCAGCCGTGGGGCCCGGTGCGCGTGCTGCTGCTGCACGGTGACCACGAGGGCGGGGCCTCCGCCGGGTCGACTGCCGACGAGTCGTCCCGCCGGGCCACGCAGGCACGCAGCGGCGTCGGGGTACTGGCCCGCCTCGCCGCCGAGAACGACGCGACCCTCCAGGTGGTGGACGCCCCCACGGCCGCCCCGATCGAGGTCGGGGCGGCGCTGACCATCGAGGCGGTCGAGTCGGCGCTGCGGCACGGCTGGCGCCTCGCCGAGGAGGCCGCCGACGCGGGCGTACACCTGCTGGTGCTGGCCGCCTGCGGCGCCGGCACCGAGGCCGCCGCAGCGGCGGTGCTGGCCGCCACGGCCGGGGCGGAACCGCCGGCCGTGCTCGGCCGGGTGGTGCGCGACGGCACGGTCGACGACACCGCGTGGATGACCCGCTGCGCGACGGTCCGCGACGCCCTGCACCGGACCCGCCACGCGTCCCGCGACGCGAAGACGGTCCTGGCCGAACTGGGCGGCGGTGACATCGCCGTGGCCACCGGGATCCTGCTCGGCGCGACCGCCCGCCGCCTGCCGGTGCTGCTGGACGGTCCGGTGGGCGTGGCGGCCGGCATGGTCAGCCGCGACCTGGCCGGGCAGGCCCGACACTGGTGCCTGCTGCCCGACCACGGCGGCCACCCGGCCGTCCGGCTCGCCGCCGACGTGCTCGGCCTGTCCCCCCTGCTCGACCTGCGGCTCGACCTCGGTGAGGGCGCGAACGCCCTGGCCGCGCTGCCGCTGCTGCGCTCGGTGCTGGCGCTGTCCGCCGCGCTCCCCGCCCGGGACGACGACGCCCCCGCCGGCGAGCCGGCCGACGACGAGGCGCCCGAGTTCGCCGAGCCGGAGCCGGCCGGCCCCGGACCGGCCACCACCGGCTCGGACGACGAGGAGCGGACGGACGCTCCCGGCCGGCATGCCGGCTGAGCCGCCCACCCGCCCGCCCGGCACGCCGTCACCGACCCGGCCGGCCGGTGCGCCGCCACCGTCCCGCCCGACCGGCACGCCGCCGCCGACCCGGCCCGCCGGTCGTGCCCGGTTCCACCCGGGCGGGCCGACACCGTCTGCACGGCCGGGCCGGCCCGCCGGTCGTGCCCGGTTCCACCCGGGCGAGGTGACACCGTCCGCGCCGCCGGGCCGGCCGGTCGGGGTGCGGGTCGCACCCGGTGTCGGCCGTGCCGGCTGAGTCCCGGCTCGGTGCCGGCCTGCGGCTGGCGGTCACCACGTTCACCACCGCGCCGGTGCGTGCCGGCCGGGTCGACCGGGCCACCGCCGGCACGGCGATGACGGTCGCGCCGCTGGTCGGGGCCGCACTCGGGGTGGTCCTGGGCGGGGTGCTGCTCGGCCTGGCCGCGGTGGCCCCGCCCCTGGTCGCCGCCGTGGTGACGGTCGGCTGCGGTGCGCTGCTCACCCGGGGCCTGCACCTGGACGGGCTGGCCGACACGGTCGACGCGCTCGGCTCGTACCGGCGGGGCCCCGCCGCGTTGGAGATCATGAAGAAGCCGGACGTGGGGCCGTTCGGGGTGGCCACGCTGGTGCTCGTCCTTCTGGCACAGAGCGCGGTGCTCGCGGAGCTGGCCGCCCGGTCGTGGTCGGCGGCGCTCGCGGCGGTGGTCACGGCGACCGCCACCGGCCGGCTCGGGGTCACCCTGGCCTGCCGGCGTGGGGTCCCTGCGGCCCGCCCGGAGGGGCTCGGCGCACTGGTGGCCGGCACGGTCGGGCCGGTCGCGGTGGCCGCCGGAGCGGTCGCCGTCGCGCTGCCGGCGCTCGCCGCGGTGCCGGGCCGCCCGTGGCAGGGGCCGCTCGCCGTCGCCGTCGCGCTCACCGCCGTGCTGCTGCTCCTACGCCACCTGGTACGCCGTCTCGGCGGGATCACCGGCGACGTGCTCGGCGCGAGCGTGGAGGTCGCCACGACCCTGGTCTACCTGGGAGTCGTGCTGTCCGGCTGAGGACGACTCACCATGCCGGGTAGCGTTCTTCCCCGACAGCACCGGCGCGGCGATGGGGGACGAATTGCTCATCACGGACGACTTCCTGCCCGTTCCGGTGCCGGAGACACTGACCGCGACGTATCTGGTGCCGATGCGCGGCCTGCCGAGGGTCACCACACGGACGGCGGTGACGGCGCTGGCCGGCCGGTTGGCCGAGCCGGTGTACGGGCTGGCCCGGCAGATGCTGGGGAGCCCGCTGATGAGCGTGGACACCCGACCGATCGACGAGTTCCCCGCGCTCCCGCCGGATCTGCTGACCGCGTTCGGGGCGACCCGCGAGCAGTTGGCGCGGCTGGCCGAGGCGACGCACGTGGTGGTGGTCCGGGCCGAGTACCGGCCGGGGTGGCCGCCGGCCCACGAGTGGGCGGCCCGGGCGGTGGCCGCAGCCGTCGCCGAGACAGTCGACGGGGACGTGGTGGACGTCTTCGGGTTGCAGTTCCTCGACCCGGCGACCGCGCTGCGCTCGCTCCCCGACGAGCAGGGCCGGGTACGCCTGGTCGACTGGGTGCTGGTGCCGTACTCCTCGGACGCCGAGGGGCTCTGGTTCACCACGAAGGGGCTGCGCCGGTTCGGGCTGCTGGAGTTGCAGACCCAGGGCGTGCCGGACCACCTGACCCGGGCCTGGGGGGCGGTGCTGACCGGGGTGGCCCGCCGGCTGCTGCGCACCTGGACCGACGGGCTGGCCGGCGAGGAGGTGCCGGCGTTCGTCCAACTGCCGGTGCTCACCACGGTGACCGGGCACGACATCGCCGTGGCGTACGGCAACCCGGAACAGCACGGGGCGACCGCGCCGGTACTGCTCCGGCTGGAGCTGGACCCGGCGACGGACCCGGAGGCGGACTCGTTCCTCAGCCTGCACCCGCCGGCCGGAAATCCCGGACCGCCCGGCCGCTACTTCGCCTCGGCGTGCGCCACGCTGTTCTCCGGCATCCAGCCCGACGTGCGGTACGCCCGCCGGGGCGACGCCATGTCGAAGGCGGTGGCCACCGCCCGCGCCGCTCTGCCGGACGTCCGGGCCCGGTTCCTGGCCGGGGCGCTGCCCGCCGAGACGCAGCTCGTGGTGAAGTACGGCCTACCCGGCGACGACGGCCCGGAGTTCGTCTGGGCGGCGGTGACCTCCTGGGAGACCCCGGAGCGGCTCGGCGGCACCAGCGCCAGCGACGCCACGAACGACCCGGAGGTCCGCATCGGCACCCCGATCGTGGTGGAGTCGACCGACGTCGTCGACTGGGCCCTGCTCGGCCCCACCGGTGTCCTGGAGGGCGGCTGGACCCAGGCCGTCCTCGACTCCGGCGACTGACCGGATTCTTGCGCGTTGATCAAGAGGTTCGCGTCAGGTTCCGGTGTCCCGGGTGACGCGAACCTCTTGATCAACCCGGTCTACTTCACCGAGGGCTGGACGAAGGGGGGACGGGTGACGCGCATCCGGGCCCGGCGGCCCCGTACGTCGATCTCCACCTCGTCGCCGTCGGCCAGGTTCACCGCCGTGTCGAGCAGGGCCAGGGCGATGCCCTGCTTGAGGGTGGGCGAGAAGGTGCCGCTGGTCACCGTGCCGACCGTGGCGTCGCCGACGTACGCGGCCATGCCGGGGCGGGGGATCGCCCGGTCGACCGCCACCAGGCCCCGCAGGGTGCGGCGGGGACCGGCGGCCTTCTCGGCGAGCAGCGCGTCCCGCCCCCAGAAGGCCGGCTTGTTCCAGCCGACCGCCCAGCCGCACCGCGCCTGCACCGGAGTGATCTCCAGCGACAGGTCCTGCCCGTGCAACGGGTACCCCATCTCGGTGCGGAGGGTGTCCCGGGCGGCCAGGCCACAGGCGCGCAACCCGAACTCCGCCCCGGCGGCGAAGAGGGCGTCCCAGACGGCGACCGCGTGCGCGGCGGGCACCACCAGCTCGTAGCCGAGTTCGCCGGTGTAGCCGGTGCGGCAGACGGTCAGCTCCACCCCGTCGAGGGTGGCGGTGGAGAAGCTCATGTAGTCGTGCCCGGTGGGCAGGCCGAGGGCGTCCAGCAGCGCGACGGAACGCGGGCCCTGCACGGCCAGCACGGCGTACGCCTCGTGCTCGTCGGTGACGGTGACCGACGGCGGCGCGGCGGCGCGCAGCCGGCGCGTCACCTCGGCGGTGTTCGCGGCGTTCGGGATGAGGAAGACGTGCTCGTCGTCGTGCAGGTAGGCGATGATGTCGTCGACCACGCCGCCGGTCGCGTCGTCGCAGCAGAGGGTGTACTGCGCCCGGCCGGGGCCGATCCGGTCCAGGTCGTTGCTGAGGCACGCGTTGACGAACCCGGCCGCGCCGGATCCCGTCACCCGCACCTTGCCGAGATGGGACACGTCGAACACGCCGACGGCCTCCCGGACCGCCGTGTGCTCCTTGAGCACACCGCCTCCGGCGTACTCCAGGGGCATCTCCCAGCCCCCGAAGGGGGCGAACTTCGCGCCCGCGTCGGTGTGCCGCTCGTGCAGCGGGGAACGACGCGGCCGGGTCGCGGTCACGTCGGAGGTCACGTCGGTCATGGGTGGGAACTTACCGGGGGCCGCGCCGCTGGTTAGCATCGGCGGGACCCGCCGGATCCACGGGCGGGACAGCCCTGTCCCCGGCGGGTAGGTTGCCCCCGGAGACCCCCACCGCCGGACGCAACCCGCGACCGGCCCGGCCCGCCCGGAGTAGCTTCAGTGACATCGCCCAGCACCACCCTGAGCCTGGTCGACACCGACCCCGCCGAGCTTGCCGTCGACGCCATCGTGATCGGCGTGCACAGTCAGACCGGCGAGCAGGACGCCACCAGCGGCGCCGCCGGCTCCCTGCTCCTCGGCAGCGGCGCGGAGAGCATCGCCGCCGCCTTCGACGGCAAGCTGACCGAGACGCTGGCGCTGCTCGGCGCGACCGGCGCTCCCGGCGAGGTGATCAAGCTCGCCACCCTGGGCACGATCACCGCGCCGCTCGTCGCCGCGGTCGGGCTGGGACCGGAGCCCACCGGCGCCGCCCCGGCGCCGGAGACGCTGCGCCGGGCCGCCGGATCCGTGGTCCGGGCGCTGGCCGGCGCCCCCCGGGTGGCGCTGAGCCTGCCGTTGCCGGACGACGCGGACGCCCCGGCGGCGCTGCGCGCGGTCGCCGAGGGCGCGCTGCTCGGCGGCTACCGGTTCGCCGGCTACAAGACCAAGCCGCAGCCGACCCGGCGGGAGCCGGTGGCCGAGGTGCTGGTGTCGGTGCCGGACGCCGGGGACGCGACCGCGCAGGCGGAGATCGCCCGCGCGACCACGGTGGCCGGCGCGGTCCGGCTCAGCCGGGACTGGGTGAACACCGCCCCCAACGACAAGCGTCCGCCGGCCTTCGCGGACACGGTGGCCGAGGCCGCCCGGGCGGCCGGCCTGACCGTCGAGGTGCTCGACGAGGCGGCCCTGGCCGAGGGCGGCTACGGCGGCATCGTCGCCGTCGGGCAGGGCTCGGAGGCACCGCCGCGCCTGGTCAAGATCACATACACCCCGGAGGGCGGCGCCACCGGCAAGCGGGTCGCGCTGGTCGGCAAGGGCATCACCTTCGACACCGGCGGCATCTCCATCAAGCCGTCGCAGGGCATGTGGGAGATGAAGTCCGACATGGCCGGCGCGGCGGCGGTGGCGGCGACCATGCTGGCCGTCGCGGCGCTGAAGCCGTCGGTGGCGGTGAACGCGTACGTGCCGATGGCGGAGAACATGCCGTCCGGTACGGCGTACCGGCCGGGCGACGTCGTCACCATGTTCAACGGCAAGCGGGTCGAGGTGCTCAACACCGACGCCGAGGGCCGGATGGTCCTGGGCGACGCGATGGCGCGGGCCTGCGCGGACGGCTGCGACTACCTCTTCGAGACCTCCACGCTGACCGGCGGGCAGGTCATCTCGCTGGGCAAGCGGGTCGCCGGGGTGATGGGCACGCCGGAACTCTGCGAGCGGGTGAAGACGGTCGGCGACGCGGTCGGCGAGCCGGCCTGGCCGATGCCGCTGCCGGACGACGTGCGCAAGGGCATGGACTCCGAGGTGGCCGACATCTCCCAGGTCAACGCCGGGATGGACCGGGCCGGGCACATGCTCCAGGGCGGCACGTTCCTGCGCGAGTTCGTCACCGACGACGTGGCCTGGGCGCACATCGACATCGCCGGTCCGAGCTACCACTCGGGCGAGCCGACCGGACACTGGACCAAGGGCGGCACCGGCGTGCCGGTCCGGACCCTCGTCCAGCTCGTCGAGGACATCGCCGCCGAGGGCTGAGGTGGTAGCAGGGGTCCCCTGTTACCGCTTCTTAGGTAACAGGGGACCCCTGCAAACATCCGGGGCGCCGCCCGACCACCCCCCGACGACAGCTCCGGTCAGTAGAGCTCGGGACGGCGCTTCCGGCGCTCGTTGAAGTCGCGCATCCGCTGCGGGTAGCCGACCAGGCGCACGTCGTAGATGGGGATGGCGAGCCGGTGGGCGAAGCGGCGGGCGTTCTCCGGCGAGTCGATGCGGCGGCGGGTCCACTCCCCGTCGTCGGCGATCAGCATCACCGTGGTCTCGGTGACGGTGGTCTGCGGTTCGATGAACGCCTCGACCCCGCGTCTGGTCCGTACGAAGTTCTCCAGGTGCTCGAGGTCGGCGCGACTGGCCGCCCGCCCCGGACCCGGGTCACCGCTGGGCTTGCGTCGTCGTCGGAACAGGGCCACCGGCCATCCCCTCCACCCGCCGTCTCGAAAAGCTTCCGCCAAGCGTACGTGTCCTCGACGTGTCGTTGAGCACCTCAGTACGCGGCCTGCGAGGGCAGGTGACAAGATGACCGAGGCGAGTATGCCCTTTTCCTGGCATGACCCTCGTAGCAGCGACGCGACCTGGGAGTTGAGTGTGAGCGAGCCGAACGACGCGACCTTCGACGTTGTCATCCTCGGAGGAGGCAGCGGCGGCTATGCGGCGGCACTGCGCGCCGCCCAGCTGGACCTCAAGGTCGCCCTGATCGAGAAGGGCAAGCTCGGCGGGACCTGCCTGCACAACGGCTGCATCCCGACCAAGGCCCTGCTGCACGCGGCGGAGATCGCCGACAGCACCCGCGAGTCGGAGCAGTTCGGCGTCAAGGCCGAGCTGGTCGGCATCGACATCGCCGGCGTCAACTCGTACAAGGACGGTGTGGTCGCCCGCCTGTACAAGGGCCTCCAGGGTCTGGTCGGCGGCTCGAAGAACATCACCTTCGTGTCGGGTGCCGGCCGGCTGGTCGGCCCGAACGTCGTCGAGGTCGACGGCAAGCGCTACACCGGCCGTAACGTCGTGCTGGCCACCGGCTCGTACGCCCGCAGCCTGCCCGGCCTGGAGGTCGACGGCGAGCGGGTGATCACCAGCGACCACGCGCTGACCCTGGACCGGGTGCCCGCGTCGGCGATCGTGCTCGGCGGCGGCGTCATCGGCGTCGAGTTCGCCAGCGTCTGGAAGTCCTTCGGGGTGGACGTCACGATCATCGAGGCGCTGCCCCGACTGGTCGCCGCCGAGGACGAGGAGTCGTCCAAGGCGCTGGAGCGGGCGTTCCGCAAGCGGAAGATCAACTTCAAGGTCGGCAAGCCCTTCGAGAAGGTCGAGAAGACCGAGAAGGGCGTCAAGGTCACCATCGCCGGCGGCGAGACCGTCGAGGCCGAGCTGCTGCTCGTCGCCGTCGGCCGCGGCCCGGTCACCGCCGACCTCGGGTACGAGGAGCAGGGCGTCAAGATCGACCGCGGGTACGTGCTGACCGACGAGCGGCTGCGCACCGGTGTGCCGAACGTCTACGCGGTCGGCGACATCGTCCCCGGTCTCCAGCTCGCGCACCGCGGTTTCCAGCAGGGCATCTTCGTCGCCGAGGAGATCGCCGGCCGGAACCCCACCGTGATCGACGAGGCGGGCATCCCCCGGGTCACCTACTGCGACCCGGAGCTGGCGTCGGTCGGCCTCACCGAGGCCAAGGCCAAGGAGCAGTACGGGGCCGACAAGGTCAAGACTTACAACTACAACCTGGGTGGCAACGGCAAGAGCCAGATCCTCAAGACCACGGGCTTCGTCAAGCTGGTCCGGGTCGAGGACGGACCGGTGGTCGGCGTGCACATGGTCGGCGCCCGGGTCGGTGAGCTGATCGGCGAGGCGCAGCTCATCTACAACTGGGAGGCCTACCCGGCCGAGGTGGCGCAGCTCGTGCACGCCCACCCGACGCAGAACGAGGCCCTCGGCGAGGCGCACCTCGCCCTGGCGGGCAAGCCGCTGCACGCGCACGCCTGACCACACCCACATCCGCGACGTCCGGCGGCAAGCGGGCGAGGATCCGTACCCAGGCTACGAAGGAGTCTTGAAAGATGCCGGTATCGGTCACCATGCCCCGGCTCGGCGAGAGCGTCACCGAGGGCACCGTCACGCGCTGGCTCAAGCAGGAGGGCGACACGGTCGAGGTCGACGAGCCGCTGCTCGAGGTCTCGACCGACAAGGTCGACACCGAGATCCCGTCCCCGGCGGCGGGCGTGCTGAGCCGGATCGTGGTGGGCGAGGACGAGACCGCCGAGGTCGGTAGCGAACTCGCCGTCATCGCCGGCGAGGGCGAGCAGGCCGGCGGCGGCGCGGGCGCGCCGCAGGAGGAGCAGGAGGCCCCGGCGGAGAAGGCCGAGCCGACCGCCGCGGCCGAGGGCACCGGTCCCGAGCCTGAGCAGCCGAAGGAGCAGGAGCAGCCGAAGGCCGAGGCCGCCCCGGCGCCGTCGGGCGAGGGCACCCCGGTGAAGATGCCCGCGCTCGGCGAGAGCGTGACCGAGGGTACGGTCACCCGCTGGCTGAAGCAGGTCGGTGACAGCATCGAGGTCGACGAGCCGCTGCTGGAGGTCTCGACCGACAAGGTCGACACCGAGATCCCGTCTCCGGTCGCCGGCACCCTGCTGGAGATCAAGGTTCCCGAGGACGAGACCGCCGACGTGGGCGCCACCCTGGCGGTGGTCGGCGCGGCCGGCGCCGCCCCGGCCGAGGCCAAGCCCGAGCCGAAGCCCGAGCCCGAGGCCAAGCCGGAACCGAAGGCCGAGGCCAAGCCGGAACCGAAGCCGGAGCCGAAGGCCGAGCCGGCCGCCCAGGAGCCGACCCCGGGCCTGTCCTACAACGAGCCGTCCGCCGAGGCCGAGACGGCGGCGCAGCCCGCCAAGGCCGAGCAGCAGGCGACCCCGGCCGCCCCGACGGCCGCCCCGCAGCGTCCGTCCGCCCCGGCCCAGGGCGGCGGCGAGGAGGCCGCCGGTTACGTGACCCCGCTGGTGCGCAAGCTGGCCAGCGAGCACGGTGTCGACCTGGCCTCGGTCAGCGGCACCGGTGTCGGTGGCCGGATCCGCAAGCAGGACGTGCTGGACGCGGTGGAGAAGGCCAAGGCGGCCAAGGCCGCCCCGGCGCCCGCCGCCGCCCAGGCTCCCGCCGCGGCGGCCCCGGCCCAGCCGAAGGCGCAGCCCAGCGCCAAGCGCGGCACCACCGAGAAGATGCCCCGGATCCGCGCGGTCATCGCGAAGCGGATGCAGGAGTCGCTGCACGAGATGGCGCAGCTCACCACCGTGGTCGAGGTGGACGTCACCAAGGTCGCCAAGCTGCGGGCCCGGGCCAAGGACGCCTTCCTGGCGCGGCACGGCGTGAAGCTGTCCTTCCTGCCGTTCTTCGCGCTGGCGGCGGTCGAGGCGCTCCAGGCGTACCCGGTGGTCAACGCCAGCATGGATCTCGACGCCGGCACGATCACCTACCCGAAGTCCGAGAACCTGGGCATCGCGGTGGACACCGAGCGGGGCCTGATGGTGCCGGTCGTGCACGACGCCGGTGACCTCAACCTGGGTGGTCTGGCCAAGCGGATCGCCGACCTGGCCGACCGTACCCGGACCAACAAGATCAGCCCGGACGAGATCGCCGGGGCGACCTTCACCCTCACCAACACCGGCAGCCGGGGTGCCCTGTTCGACACCCCGATCGTGCCGTCGCCGCAGTCGGCGATGCTCGGCACCGGTGCGGTCGTCAAGCGCCCGGTCGTGGTGAACGACCCGGAGCTGGGCGAGGTGGTCGCCGTCCGGTCGATGGTCTACCTGGCCCTCTCCTACGACCACCGGCTGATCGACGGTGCCGACGCGGCCCGCTTCCTGGTCGCGGTCAAGGCGCGCCTGGAGGCCGGCAACTTCGAGGCGGAGCTCGGCCTGTCCTGACCCTGTCGACGCAGAAGGGGCGCCCCGGTGACCGGGGCGCCCCTTCGTCATGTTCTCCCACCGCCGATCGGGGTGGCGGATGGCCCTCCCGGAGGTCATCCGCCACCCCGATCCACACTCGAGGAGGGGTGGAGGGGCGAGCGGACGCTCAAGTGGCGCGGACGGGTGTCCGCTAGGGTGATCGTCAGCGTCGCGGTGCACCCGGCAAGGAGACCGTCGAGGACACCGGCGCGTTCCGCGTGCTGGCCGCCCAGGTGCCGCAGCTCGCGCCGGTCCTCGAGGAGTTGGCCTGGGACCACCAGCAGGTCGAGGCCATCCTGCGCCGGGTGACGGAGCTGGCCACCGCCGGTCCGCAACCGGACCCGGCCGCCGTACGGGCCGAACTGGACGGCCTGGCCGCCGTCCTGGAGTCGCACTTCACGTACGAGGAGAGAAAGCTCGTCGCCGCGCTCAACGCCCTCGACCCGGGCAGCGCCCGCACGGCGGACCCGCCGGGCATCCCCCTCCCGACCGACACCTCCAACTGACGAGGACGAACGATGTCGACCACCCCGCAGACCGTGATCAGCACCGACGCCGACCTGGTCACGTTGATCAACGTGTTCACCGTGGCACCCGGGCGACAGGCCGAACTGGTCGCCGCCCTCGATCGCACCACCCGGGTGTTCTTCGCCACCGTGCCCGGGTTCCGGTCGGCCAACGTGCACGCCAGCCAGGACGGCACCCGCGTGGTCAACTACGCCCAGTGGGCCAGCGCCGGGCACTTCGAGGCGATGCTCCGGATGCCCGAGGCCCGCCCGCACCTGGCCGAGATCGGCGCGATCGTCGAGCAGAGCGACCCGAAGCTGTACGAGGTCCGCAGCACGCACCACGGCGCGCCCTGACCGGCTCCGCCACTGCTCGGCCATGAACCCCGATTCCCCCGGTGCGGTCGTCCGACCGACCTGCCGGGAGTGGGCTGGTCGCCGACACCGGGGACGTCGTCAGGGGCGGGATGATCAGGGTGACCGCACCCCCGGCCCCGTTCCGGGGGAAGATAGGGCATGCGGATCCTCATGGCCGGCGCGTCCGGTTTCCTGGGCACCCGACTGGCCGACCGGCTCGCCGGCGCCGGACACGAGATCGTCCGGCTGGTACGTCGCCCGCCGCGCGGCCCCGGTGAGGTGCAGTGGGACCCGGGGACCGCCCAGCTCGACCCGGCGGTGGTCGCCGGGGTCGACGCGGTGGTCAACCTGGCCGGCGCGGGGGTCGGCGACAAGCGTTGGAACGACGCGTACCGGACACTGATCCGGTCGAGCCGGGTGGAGACCACGAGCACCCTCGCCATCACCATGGCCGGGCTGCCGACCGAGGACCGTCCGAAGGCACTGCTGAACGCCTCGGCGATCGGCTGGTACGGCAACACCGGCGACCGGATCGTCGAGGAGGACGCCCCGGCCGGTGAGGGGTTCCTCGCCGACGTCGCCCGGGCGTGGGAGGGGGCGACCCGCCCGGCCGAGGACGCCGGGGTACGGGTGGTACGACTGCGTACCGGTCTGCCACTGCACCGCGACGGCGGCCTGCTCAAGCCACAGCTCCTCCCGTTCCGGCTGGGCGTCGGCGGGAAGCTCGGCAACGGCCGGCAGTGGGTGCCGTGGATCTCGATGGTCGACTGGCTCGACGCGGTGGTCTTCCTGCTCGACCGGGACGACGTGGCCGGTCCGGTGAACGTCGTCGGCCCGAACCCGGTCCGGAACGCGGAGTTCGCCCGGGAGCTGGCCCGGCAACTGCACCGGCCGGCGGTCATGCCGGTCCCGGCGCTGGCGTTGAAGATCGCGCTGGGCGGTTTCGCCCAGGAGGCGTTGACCAGCACCCGGGTCCTGCCCGGGGTGCTGACCCGGGCAGGCCGCCCCTATCGCGCCGGCTTCTCCTACCGCCACCCGGACCTGCCGAGCGCCCTGCACGCCGCCCTGCACGAGTAGCCCCACCCCACCGCACCGCGCTCCGGTTGTGCGCGCCCGCCCGCCCGGTTTTGTGGTTGCAGGGGACCCCTCCTCGGCAAAAAGCGGTAGGAAGGGTCCCCTGCAACCACCTCAGCCGCCGGGAACCACGTCGGTCATCTCAGCAGCCGACGACCCAGTAGCTCGGGGCGGTCTGCTTCAGGGTGGCGCTGTTGAAGGTGTTGTAGAGGCCCATCCGCTGCCCGGAGCCGGTCGCGTAGGCGTACCCGGCGGAGTGGTAGGCCCGTCCGGCGGTGACGTGGGCGTAGTTGCTGGCGGTCACGCAGGTCGGCGCGGCCGTGGGGGTGGGGGTGGGGCTGGCGGTCGCGGTCGGACTCGGGACCGGGCCGCCGGAGCCGTTCAGGCCGAACCAGAGCGCGTCCCGGTACGCCGAGCAGATGGTGTCCAGGAAGTACGCGGCTGCGGTGCCGCACTGGTCGGCGCCGCTGCCCGGGTCGATCGGGGTGCCGTGGCCCATGCCGGAGACACGGTAGACGCGTACCCGGTCGTTGCCGTAGGTCTCCAGGGTGGTGCCGGCGGGCAGGGTGGTGGTGCTGCCCGGGGTCTGGGAGAGGCCGGCCACGTTGGTCCACTGGTCGCGGGACTCGGTGGCGTTGGCCGTGGCCACGGTGTAGTCGGCGGTGCCGTGCCAGATCGCCACCTTCGGCCGGGCGCCGGTGTAGCCGGGGTGGGCGTTGCGGACCAGGTCGCCCCACTGGGCGGGGGTCTTGTTGACGCCCGGGTTCATGCAGGAGAACGCGTTGATCATGCTGGTGGCGCAGCGGTACGGCACGCCGGCCACGATCGAGCCGCCGGCGAAGACGTCCGGGTACGTGGCGAGCATGGTGGCGGCCATCGCGCCGCCGGCGGAGAGGCCGCTGACGTACACCCGGTTGGCGGCGGTGCCGTAGTTGGCCTTCGCGTGGTCGACCATCTGCTTGACGGAGAGCGCCTCGCCCTGCCCCCGGGCGGTGTCGCCGGTCTCGAACCAGTTGAAGCAGGAGGTCGAGTTGTTGGCCGATTTCTGCTCGGCCAGGATCAGCGCGAACCGCCACTGGTCGGCGAACTTGCGCCAGCCCGAGTTGGTGAAGTAGCCGGTGGCGTTCTGCGCACAGCCGTGCAGCAGCACCACGGCGGGGGCGTTGGCGGGCAGGCCGTCCGGTCGGTAGGCGTACATGGCGAGGTTTCCGGGGTTGGAGCCGAAGCCGGTGACCGGGGTCAGGCTGGCGGCCTGTGCGGGCGCGGCGGCCACGGCGGCCGCCGTGACGGCGAGAACGGCTCCGGCCAGCGCGGCGGCCAACCGGGTGAGGACGGACGGGGGTCGACGCACGGCGGCCTCCATAAATGTGAACTGAGTCACTAGAATTGCCGCGACGTTACGCCGGGATGACGAAGATGTGACATGGCGGCCGTTCACACATTCACGATCGCCGAAGTGTGGACGTACGTCGACGTCCGGAGGTTCCGTGTCGGGCCGGTCTGCCATCACACGGTTGGTAACGTCCGCTCCGTGCCGACTTCCCCGTCCCTGCTCACCGGGCCGCCCGCGCCGTCGTCCGCCCCGACCCGGAGCCGCCGGGCAGACCTGGTGATGGCGCTGGTCGCGATCGCCCTGGCGGTCTGGGTGACCAGCGGGCTCTGGCGGGACCCGAACGGGCGGGCGATCACCGTCAACTCCAGCGACCAGGCGCTCTTCGAGTGGCTGCTGGCCTTCGGCGCGCACGCGCTCACCCACGGCGACAACCCGCTCTTCACGTACCTGCTCAACGTCCCGGACGGGGTCAACCTCGCGGTCAACACCTCGATCACTGTTTACGCGGCGGTGTTCGCGCCGCTGACGTATCTGATCGGCCCGCCCGCGACGTTCCTGGTGATCCTCACCCTCAACCTGGCCGCCACCGCGCTGGCCTGGTACTGGCTGCTCTCCCGGCATCTGGTGCGCAGCCGGCTGGCCGCCGGGATCGGCGCCCTGATGATCGCCTTCTCCCCCGGCATGGTGTCGCACGCCAACGCCCACCTGAACTGGTCCGCCGGGTGGCTGGTGCCGCTGCTGGTCTGGCGGCTGTTCGCGTTCCGGGAGCCGGGGCGCTGGCTGCGCAACGGGGTGATCTTCGGGGTGCTGGTCGCGGTCGCCTTCTCGATCGCGGCCGAGGGGCTGTTCTTCACCGCCCTCGCCCTCGTCGTGTTCCTGGCCGTCTGGGTGGCGCACCCGGCGAACCGGACCACCGTACGCGCCGCGCTGCCGGACTTCCTGCGCGGCACCGCGGTCACCGCCGTGGTCGCGGGGGTGCTGCTGGCGTACCCGCTCTGGCTGCACTTCGCCGGGCCGCAGCGGTTCCACGGCACGGGGTTCGACCCGGTGGTCCACTCCGAGGACATGGCGGCGTACCTGGCGTACCCGCGCCGGTCGCTGGCCGGTGAGGCCGGCCTCGGCACCTCGCTGGCCCCGAACCCGACCGAGGAGAACTCGTTCTTCGGCGTCCCGCTGCTGCTGCTCGCCGTGGCCTGCTTCGTCTTCCTCTGGCGGCACGCCGTCGCCACCCGCCGGGCCACCCTCCTCGCGCTCGGGGTGACCGCCGTGGTGTTCACCGTGCTCTCCTGGGGGCCGCAGGCCGTCGTCGACGGCGAACGGACCGGGTTCCCCCTGCCGTTCGAGTGGCTGGGCCGGCTTCCGGTGATCAACGCGGCACTGCCGGCCCGGCTGGCGCTGGTGGTCGCACCGGTGATCGGGCTGCTGCTGGCGTACACCGTCGACCGGCTCCGCACCGACCCGCCCCGGCACCGGTGGGCCGGGCCAGTCTGGGCGGTCGGGTACGCGCTGGCGCTGCTGCCGCTGCTGCCCACCCCGCTGCTGACCATCGCCCGGGAGCCGATCCCGGAGTTCGTCACCTCCGGCACGTGGCGCGAGCACGTCTCCCCCGGTGGAGTGCTGACCCCGATCCCGTTGACCGTGGACGTCACCCCGGACGGGCAGCGCTGGCAGGCGTACGCCCTCGCCCACCGGCAGGGTGAGTTCGCCCTGCCGGCTGGCTTCTTCCTCGGCCCCGGCGGACCGGACGGGCGGGGCCGGATCGGACCGGTGCCTCGCACGTTCGACTCGCTGATGGACCAGGCCGGGCGGACCGGACGGGTGCCGCTCATCACCGAGGGCACCCGGGAGCTGGTCCGGGAGGACCTGCGGCACTGGCGGGTCGAGGCGGTCGTCCTCGCCGACCGGGTGCACGGCGCGAAGTACGACCTCGACGAGGAGGCGCTGCGGCAGGCGGCCACCGAACTGCTCGGCCCCCCGCAGCGGGTCCGCGACGTCTGGCTCTGGAAGGTCCCGCCGGCCGCCTGACCCGGCCCGGTGCCGGACCGACAGCGTGAGCCGGATGCCGGCGGTGAGCCGGATACCGACCGACGGTCACCCGGTTGCCGGCCCGGCGGTGAGCCGGCTCACCGGGGTCGACGGGTCCGGCCGGTACTACGCTGGACGACGTGACCACGACGACGTCCGGCCTGACCACGGTCCGCGCCGGCCTCCTCGACTACCAGGCAGCCTGGGACGAGCAGCGCCGGCTACACGAGGCGGTGGTGGCCGGTGAGAGCCCCGACACCGTGCTGCTGCTGGAGCACCCGAGCGTCTACACCGCCGGCAAGCGCACCGAGCCGTGGGACCGTCCGATGGACGGCACCCCGGTGATCGACGTGGACCGGGGCGGCAAGATCACCTGGCACGGGCCGGGGCAGCTCGTCGGCTACCCGATCGTGCGGCTGCCCGACCCGGTGGACGTGGTCGCCTACGTCCGCCGGACCGAGCAGCTGCTGATCGACGTCTGCGCCGAGTTCGGGCTGGCCGCCGACCGGGTGGAGGGGCGCAGCGGGGTGTGGGTGCCGGCCGACGACCGGGGCCCGGCCCGCAAGGTCGCCGCGATCGGCATTCGGGTCTCCCGGGGCGTCACCCAGCACGGTTTCTCGATCAACTGCGACTGCGACCTGACGCACTTCGACCGGATCGTGCCGTGCGGCATCCGGGACGCGGGCGTCACCTCGCTGAGCGCGGAGCTGGGCCGCCCGGTCACCGTGGCCGACGCGCTCCCGGTGGTCGAGCGGCACCTGGACACCCTGCTCGCCTGAACTCCCGTTCTCCTTCCGCCGCGAACACCCGCCCTCTTTCCGCCGCGCTGCCGCGTCGCGCTGCTCTGCGCTGCGGCAGCCCGGGTGGTTGCAGGGGACCCTTCCTCATCAAAATCGGGTGACAAGGGTCCCCTGCTACCACCTCAGCCAGCCCGGGGCAGCCGGCAGAAGGGCGTCAGGGGGTCAGGCGGTGCAGGTCGCGCGGGAAGGCGGTCACCTCGCGCACGTTGGCCGCCCCGACCAGGCGGGCGACCAGACGTTCCAGGCCGATGGCGAAGCCGCCATGCGGGGGCATGCCGTGCCGGAACGCCGCGACGTAGTCCGCGTACGGCTCGACCGGCTCGCCCCGGGCGGCCAGCGCCGCCAGGTAGTCGTCGTGCCGGTGCAGCCGCTGCCCGCCGGTGACCAGCTCGACGCCCCGGAACAGCAGGTCGAACCCGTTCGAGTAGTCGGGGCGCGCCGGGTCGGGGTGGGTGTAGAAGGGGCGTTTCGCCATCGGATACCCGGTGACGAAGAGGAAGTCGGAACCGTGCTCGGACCGGGCCCACTCCCCCAGGGTCCGCTCGTGGGCCGGGGCGAGGTCCGGCTCGTCGGCCGGGGCACCCGCTATGGCCAGCGCCTCGGTGAAGTGCACGGCGGGGATCTCCGCCGGCACCTCCGGGACGCTCAGGTCGAGCAGTGCCAACGCCGGCCCGGCCCGGTCGGCGACGGTGTCGAGAAGCCCGGCGAGGGTGTCCCGGAGCACCGCCATGACGTCCCGGTGGTCGGTGACGAAGCCCAACTCGGCGTCGAGCGAGGTGTACTGCGCCAGGTGGCGGGCGGTGTCGTGCGGCTCGGCGCGGAACACCGGACCGACCTCGTAGACGCGTTCCAGGACGCCGACCAGGAGCTGCTTGTAGAACTGCGGCGACTGGGCCAGGTACGCCGGCCGGCCGAAGTAGTCCAGGGCGAAGACGTTCGCCCCGCTCTCGGTCGACGAGCCGACGATCTTCGGGGTGTGGATCTCCACGAAGCCCCGGGCGTCCAGGGCGGCCCGGAACCCGGCGACCGCCGCCGCCGAGACGCGCAGCGCCGCCGACCGGCGCGGGTGGCGCAGCGCCACCGGAGCGTGGTCGAGCTGCGTCGGCAGGCTGGCGGTCAGGGTCGGCCGGAACAGGTCGAACCCCGGCGGTACGGCCGGCGGGCCGAGTGGTCGTACCGTCGGGTCGGTCAGCTCGATCCCGGCGGGAGCGGCCGGGTTGGCGGTGACCGTGCCGACCACCTCGACGACGGTCTCCTCGGTCAACGCCTCGACGGCCGCGCGGGCGGCCGGGTCGGTGACCACCACCTGGGCCGTTCCGGTGGCGTCCCGGATGATCAGGAAGGCCACCGACTTGAGCAGCCGGCGGCGGTGGGTCCAGCCGGCGATCCGGACGGTCGTACCGACGTGGGCGGGAAGTTGGGCGGAAAGGATGCGTTGCACGCTGGTTACCTCCTCGATCAATCGCAACGCGATCCCCAGGGAGGTGTGGGCGAGCGGGAACCTCGCGGTGCCACCACACCTTCGCCCCCGCTGTGGGCGGGAGCCTCGTTCGTCGCCTTTTCACCGGGGCCAGCCGGGCGGGGTCTACTGGGCGCGGGTCTTCCCGCCGCCGTTCTTCCCGCAGCTCGGGAGGGTCTTCACGCGCCGCCGCCAGACCGCCTCGCAGCACTTCGGCGGCTCTCTGCACTGACGTCGTCGGCGCGCTACTCGGCTCCGTCGTCGCTCGTGGGGCACGTTACCGCCACACCGCCGGCACGGACAGGCGTTTTACGGCAGTAGCCGGGTGAGTGGCCTCACGTGTCCGGAGGCGTGACGCCGGTCGCCCGAAGTGCATCGACAGGCGCCAGCGGGCGTAGGCTCGATCGCGTGACCATCGAGCAGTCCGCGCCGACCACCGCCCAGGCTCCGCGCTCCGCCACCGTCGCCCCGGAAGGGCGACGCCTCCTGCGGATCGAGGCACGCAACGCGGAGACGCCGATCGAGCGCAAGCCACCGTGGATCAAGGTCAAGGCCAAGATGGGGCCGGAGTACACGTCGCTGCGGGGACTGGTCTCCCGGGAGGGGTTGCACACCGTCTGCCAGGAGGCCGGCTGCCCCAACATCTACGAGTGCTGGGAGGACCGGGAGGCGACCTTCCTCATCGGCGGTGACCAGTGCACCCGGCGCTGCGACTTCTGCCAGATCGACACCGGCAAGCCGGCCGAGTTCGACGCCGACGAACCGCGCCGGGTCGCCGAGTCGGTGGCCACGATGGGGCTGCGGTACGCGACCATCACCGGCGTCGCCCGGGACGACCTGCCCGACGGCGGCGCGTGGCTCTACGCCGAGACGGTCCGGCAGATCCACGCCCTCCAGGCCGACTGCGGTGTCGAGTTGCTGATCCCGGACTTCAACGCGGTGCCCGACCAGCTCGCCGAGGTCTTCGGGTCCGGGCCGGAGGTGCTCGCGCACAACGTCGAGACGGTGCCCCGGATCTTCAAGCGGATCCGGCCGGCGTTCCGCTACGAGCGCTCCCTGGACGTGATCCGGCAGGCGCGTGCCGCCAACCTGGTCACCAAGAGCAACCTGATCCTCGGCATGGGCGAGGAGCGCGCCGAGGTCTCCCAGGCGTTGCGCGACCTGCACGAGGCGGGCTGTGAGCTGATCACCATCACGCAGTACCTCCGCCCCACCCCGCGCCACCACCCGGTCGAGCGCTGGGTCAAGCCGGAGGAGTTCGTCGAGCTGCGCGAGGAGGCCGAGGAGATCGGGTTCGCCGGGGTGATGAGCGGACCGCTGGTGCGCTCGTCGTACCGGGCCGGCCGCCTCTACCGGCAGGCTCTCGAGGCGCGCGCGGGCAGCCCGGTCGGCTGATCCCGCCCCCGGACCGCCACGCCACCGTGTCGGTACGGACACGCTCCGCGACGGCGTGCTAGATTCCGCGCGTCCCGTCCGCGGCCGCGCCGTCCCACCCTTCGATTTGACGGTTGCCGACGCACGTCGAAGGTGATGAATTTATCTCATGGCCACGCCGCCGCACACCGTCGTCATCGGAGCCGGTCCCGCCGGCCTCACCGCCGCCTACGAGCTGACCCGGCGCAACGCGCCGGTGGAGGTCTTCGAGGCCGACGACGTGGTGGGTGGGATCAGTCGCACCGTGGAGCGCGACGGCTGGCGGTTCGACATCGGCGGGCACCGGTTCTTCACCAAGGTGCTCCGGGTCGAGGAGTTCTGGCACGAGATCCTGCCGGACAGCGACTTCCTGCTCCGGCCCCGGATGAGCCGGATCCACTACCGGGGCCGGCTCTTCGACTACCCGCTGCGCGCCGGCAACGCCCTGGGCAACCTGGGCGTGGTCGAGGCGGTGCGCTGCGTCGGGTCGTACGTCTGGACCCGGGTGCGACCGCCGAGGGACCAGAGCCACTTCGAGGGGTGGGTCTCCGCCCGCTTCGGCACCCGGCTGTACCGGATGTTCTTCAAGACGTACACCGAGAAGGTCTGGGGGATGCCGGCCACCGAGTTGCAGGCCGACTGGGCCGCCCAGCGGATCCGGAACCTCTCGCTGGCCGGCGCGGTGCGCAACGCGCTGCTGCCCCGGCGCAACCAGAAGGACATCACCAGCCTGATCGAGGAGTTCCAGTACCCGAAGTACGGACCGGGCATGATGTGGGAACGCTGCGCCGAGCTGGTCGCCAAGGCCGGCGGAACGGTCACCCTGAACACCTGGGCACGGACGGTGCACCGGGCCGACGGGCGTGCGGTCGCGGTGACCGTCGCCGACCCGGAGGGGCAGCGCCGGATCGAGGTCGACCACGTCGTCTCCAGCATGCCGATCTCCGACCTGGTCCGGACGATGGACCCGCCGGCCCCGGAGCCGGTGCGGGCCGCCGCCGACGCGCTGCGCCACCGGGACTTCCTCACCGTGGCCCTGGTGGTGCCGGCCGAGGCCGGCTTCCCGGACAACTGGATCTACGTGCACACCCCGGGGGTACGGGTCGGCCGGATCCAGAACTTCGGCTCCTGGTCGCCGTACCTGGTGCAGGACGGGACGACGTGCCTGGGCCTGGAGTACTTCGTCAACGCCGGTGACGACCTGTGGACCTCGACCGACGAGGATCTCGTCGCACTCGGCACCGCCGAGCTGGAACGGCTCGGTCTGGTCCCGCCGGGCGCGGTCCGCACCGGGTACGTGGTCCGGATGCCGAAGGCGTACCCGGTCTACGACGAGGGGTACGAGCAGGCCGTCGACACGATCCGCCAGTGGCTGGCCGAGGCGGTGCCGAACGTGCACCCGGTCGGACGCAACGGCATGCACCGCTACAACAACCAGGACCACTCCATGCTCACCGCGATGCTCACCGCGGAGAACATCCTCGACGACGCCGGCCACGACATCTGGGCGGTCAACGTCGAGGAGGAGTACCACGAGGAGAAGGCGAACGGCAGCCACCGCAGCGGTGAGCACGGCACCGGGCGGGCCGCGCCGGTCCTCCCCCGCCGCCCCGTCGACTGAGCCGTACGGGGCGGGCTGCCGGCCGTGGTGATCGGCCCGTGCGGCGACCACTACACTTTGCGCCATGGCGAAGCCCCAGGAGAAGGTCTCGTTCGGCCAGCGGCTGAAGCAGATCGGGATGGTGTTCAAGTTCACCGCCAAGCAGGACCGGTGGTTCGCCCCGCTGGTCACCGGCGCGGTGCTGATCCCGCTCGCGCTGACCGTGGTCGCGGTGATCGCCTGGGGCTGGCTCTGGCTGCCGCTGGGCATCCTGCTCACCCTGCTCGCCGTGCTGATCGTGCTCAACCTGCGGTCCAACCGGGCGATGATGAACGCCGCCGAGGGGCAGCCCGGCGCGGCGGCCTCGATCATGGAGAACATGCGCGGTGACTGGCGGGTCACCCCGGCGGTCAGCTCCACCACCCAGATGGACATGGTGCACCTGGTCATCGGTCGCCCGGGGGTGATCCTGCTCGCCGAGGGCAACCCGCAGCGGGTGCGCGGCCTGCTCGGCCAGGAGAAGCGCCGGCTGTCCAAGGTGATCGGCACCGCCCCGCTCTACGACTACATGATCGGCAACGAGGAGGGCGAGCTGCCGATCCGCAAGCTGCGCATGACGCTGATGCGGCTGCCCCGCAACCTCAGCGGCAAGGACGTCAACTCGCTGGACAAGCGACTCAAGGCGCTCACCGCCCGTCCGCAGCTGCCGAAGGGCGCCATCCCCAAGAACATGCGCCCCAGCAAGGGCCAGTTCCGCCAGATGCGCGGTCGCTGAGCCCGCCCCGGCCCGATCCACCGACGGCGCCCCGCCACGAGGTAAACCCTCGGCGGGGCGCCGTCGTCATTACCGGTGATGGAGAACCACGACGCTGTCACCCGGGCTGACACCGACTCGTTCGACGAGTTCGTCCGGACCCGCTCGCCCGCGCTGCTGCGCTCGGCGTACCTGCTGACCACCGACCGGCACGCCGCCGAGGACCTGCTCCAGGAGGTGTTGGAGCGGCTCTACGCCCGATGGCGGCGGGCCCGGGACGCGCCGGACGCGTACGCCCGCCGGATCCTGGTCAACCGGGCCGTCGACCGGTGGCGGTGGCGTGGCCGCCGCCGGGAGGCGGCGCTGGCCGACCTGGAGGTGCCGGCGACCGGCGACCACGCCGAGGAGGTCGTCGTCCGGCAGTTCGTGCTCGCCGCGCTGCGCACGCTGCCGCCCCGGCAACGTGCCGCCGTCGTACTGCGGTACCTCGACGACCTATCCGAAGCCGAAACCGCCGCCATCATGCGCTGCTCGGTGGGCACGGTGAAGAGCCACACCGCACGAGGGCTGGCCAAGCTGCGGGCCGCGCTGCCGGGCACCGATCCCCTCTCCACCCAGACGATGATCAGGAGTACGCGATGACGAACGACCCTGACCGGGAGGTCGTACGACAGGCCCTGGCCCTGACCGCCGGGGCGGTCCGTCCTCCCGCCGACCTGCTGGACCGGGCGCGCCGCGCCGGTCGACGCCGGGTCCGCCGGCACCGGGCGCTGGCCGGGGCGCTGGCGGTCGTGCTCCTGGCCGGTGGCCTCTCCGCCGCCGGGTACGCGAGCCGACCGCCCACGGTGACCACGACGCCTGCGGCGGCCATCGGCGAACGGCTGTTGGACGGCCCCACCCGGGGCGACCTCGCCGGCCACCCCGACTACCTGCGTGCGGTGGTCGATCTGCACGAACGGGCCCGGGACGACTCGCCGTTGCGCGGGCTGGGGGTCACCCGGAATCCCGCCGGCCCGGCACACGTCACCTGGGCTGGGTCGACCATGTCCGGGCGGGCGGCGGTGGTCGCCCAGCGGATGCGGCTGGCGGGCGGTGACCGGGTGGTGCTGGTGACCTTCGTCGGCACCGGCGTCGACGGCCGGCCGGAGAAGGTGGGAGCCGACTTCTACGGCTCCGGTGACCGGACCGGCTGGCAGAGCGTGGCGTTCCTGGTCGGGCCGGAACGGTCGACGCTGGTGGTGCTCGACGTGGGGATCGAGGTGGAGTTCTCGCTGAACCGCACGTACACCGCCGGCGCGGTGACCCGCGAAGACTGGCAGTCGGTGCAGTTCATCGACGGGGTGGCGCTGATCACCCTCGGGCCGCAACGGGACCGCTGGACGGTGGCGGTCCGGCAGCGCGCCGGGGCGTACCTGGGCATCGGGAACCTGACCGACCCCCAGGAGAGCACGCCGGAGCGGGGCTGGCTGGATTGGCACCGACCGGCGGACGCCGACCATCCGGCCGCCCAGCCGGTGTACCTCGTGCTCGGTGGCAGCGCGGGGGCGGTCGACCTGCCGGACGTCGCCGAAAGTCGCCGGGCGCTGGCGGAGACGGCCCCGTTCGGTGCGCTCGAACCGCAGATCCCGCCCTCGTTGGGTCGGGACTGGATCGCGGTGGGCCGGACCCCGGCCGGTGCGGAGGTCGTCGCCGGTGACCTGCGGATCGGCACCGATCAGGTGCGTACCCTGGTGCGCCTGCACCGGCCCGGTCAAGCTCCGCTGGCGGTAGTGGGTCCGGTGGTGGATCCGGCGGCCTACCTGCCGGTGGTCGTCCGGCTCCCGGACGGGCGGGGGTGGCTGGTCGCGCGGCCGGGAGCCACGCTGAGCTGGTCCGACGGGCGCGGCGACTGGCAACCGGCCGGCCGGGACGCGGCGGTGCTGCCCGCCGGGGCGACGCAGGCCCGGGTGGGCACGGTCGCCGTCCGGCTCGGCTAGGCCGACCGGAGGGCCGGGGCGATCACCGAGCCGGCCAGGCGGTCGTGGACGCCCCGGCGCTTGTCGTCCATGATCAGGGCCGGCACGACCAGGGCGAGCAGCACACCGCGCAGCAGCGCGTGGGGGATGCCGACCCGGCCGCCGTCGGCCCAGGACAGGCAGCGGATCCGGGTGACGTACATGCCTGGGGTCTGGGTGAAGAGGCCGAGGAAGAAGGCGTACTCGACGATCAGCACCAGCACCGGGGCCCAGCCGTCGGTCAGCGGGTCGGCGAAGAAGTTCGACACCAGCAGGCAGAGCACCCAGTCGATCACCAGCGCGCCGAAGCGGCGGCCCAGACCGGGCGGGGTGAAGTCGGGGTCGGTGGCGGGCGGCACCGGGCGTTGGGACATGCTCACAGCGACCAAGGCTAGTCGGGGCGGAGATCCGGGCGACGGGGACGTCGATCGGCGTTACCGGACGGTCCGGGCGGGTATCGTCCGAACGGGGGACAGGGACGGCTCGACGGCGCGCCATGACGACCCTCACCGGCACAAAAGAGCAGCCAGGGCGGGTCGTAACACGGCAGAAACAGCAAGGACATGGCCGAGCAACCCCCCGGCCATAGCGTCGCCAAGCAGCCAGCCACCCGTGGACGTGCCAGGAGGACGTGTGTTCGCCAATCCCGAGGAACTCCTGCGATACCTCAAGAACGAGGACGTGAAGTTCGTCGACGTACGGTTCTGTGACCTGCCCGGCGTGATGCAGCACTTCAACCTGCCGGTCGAGTCCGTGGACGACGCCTTCTTCACCGAGGGCCTCGCCTTCGACGGGTCGTCGATCCGGGGCTTCCAGGCGATCCACGAGTCGGACATGCTCCTGCTCCCGGACGTCGCGACCGCCTTCATCGACCCCTTCCGCGTGCAGAAGACCCTCGCGCTGAACTTCTTCATCCACGACCCGTTCACCCGGGAGGCGTACTCCCGGGACCCGCGTAACGTGGCGAAGAAGGCCGAGGCGTACCTGGCGGCGAGCGGCATCGCCGACACCGCGTACTTCGGCGCCGAGGCGGAGTTCTACATCTTCGACTCGATCCGCCACGAGACCTCCGCGCACCAGTCGTTCTACTACATCGACTCGATCGAGGGCGCGTGGAACAGCGGCCGCGAGGAGGCCGGTGGCAACCGCGGCTACAAGACCCCGTACAAGGGTGGCTACTTCCCGGTGCCGCCGGTCGACCACTACGCCGACCTGCGGGACAGCATCGTGCGCCGGCTGGTCGACACCGGCTTCACCGTGGAGCGCTCGCACCACGAGGTGGGCACCGCCGGCCAGTCGGAGATCAACTACCGGTTCTCCACCCTGCTGCACGCCGCCGACCAGCTTCAGCTCTTCAAGTACATCGTGAAGAACGAGGTCTGGGCCAACGGCAAGACCGCGACCTTCATGCCGAAGCCGCTCTTCGGCGACAACGGCTCCGGCATGCACACCCACCAGAGCCTCTGGCTGAACGGCGAGCCGCTGTTCCACGACGAGACCGGCTACGCCGGCCTGTCGGACACCGCCCGCTGGTACATCGGCGGTCTGCTGCACCACGCGCCGTCGCTGCTGGCCTTCACCAACCCGACGGTCAACTCGTTCCGCCGGCTGGTGCCGGGCTTCGAGGCGCCGGTCAACCTGGTCTACTCGCAGCGCAACCGCTCCGCGTGCACCCGGATCCCGGTCACCGGCAACAACCCGAAGGCCAAGCGGGTCGAGTTCCGCGTGCCGGACCCGTCGGCCAACGTCTACCTCGCCTTCTCGGCGATGATGATGGCCGGCCTGGACGGCATCAAGAGCAAGATCGAGCCGCCGGCGCCGATCGACAAGGACCTGTACGACCTGCCGCCGGAGGAGTGGGGCGACGTCAAGCAGGTCCCGGGCTCGCTGCCCGAGGTGCTCGACGCGCTCGAGGCCGACCACGACTACCTGCTCGACGGCGGGGTCTTCACCCCGGACCTGATCTCCACCTGGGTGGAGTGGAAGCGGGCCAACGAGGTCGACCCGGTGCGCCTGCGCCCGACCCCGCACGAGTTCGCCATGTACTTCGACTGCTGACGCGGTCGACAACTCGTCGTGGAAGCCCCCGGGAGTGCTCCCGGGGGCTTCCCCGTACCCCGGGGCGCGTCACGACGGGAACGGCGGCGTGGCCGGTCGGGCCCGCAGGCGGCGCCGTCGCCGCCACCGCACCACCACGCCGATCACGGCCACCAGCACGACCAGCAGTTCGACGACCTGGCCCAGCGGCCAGTACAGGGCGAGGAGCCAGCGGAGGGCGCCCTCGATCCGCGACGGCGCGGGCCCACCGAAGCTGTCGAGCAGACCGGCCGGCACCTCGACGAACAACGCGCTCTCGGGCAGGTCGACCAGGCGGTGCCGGCTTCCGTCGGAGCGGAAGGCCGCCAGCTCGACCCCCCCGACGGCCCACCAGTCGAGGTCCGACCAGTTCGGGTCGTTCGCCGCCTTGACCAGTCCCTCTTCCGGCTCGTAGGTGGCGACCACCGCCGCGCCGTCGCGCTGCCACCCCAGCACCCGGGCGGCCAGCCCCCGCGCGGGAGCCAGCTTCGGTCCGTCGGTCGGCTGCCCGTCGTCGGCGTCGACGTACCGGAGGTGGAACAGCCTGTCCCGCAGGCTCCGCTCGTCACAGGCGGCGTCGCCCGCACAGCGGTCTACCGAGTAGACGGCGATCCGTCCGCCGTCGGGCAGCCACGCCCCGCGCCCGGCGAGGCGGTCGGCTCCGGTGAGATCGGCCAACTTCCGCAGCGAGTTGCCGGCGACGTCGATGACGTACAGGGCGTCCTCGGTCGCCACCGCGATCCGCGCCCCGTCCGGCGAGAAGGCTGCGAAGTCCCCACCCGCCTGAGGCCGGGAACGTCGGGCAGCGGGTGCGCCCGACCGGTGGCAGGTCGAGTAGTCGCAGCTCGCCGTTCACCCTCAGGTCACTGCCGGGGCCGGACGCGTACTGGAGGATCGATCGCCCGTCCGGGGACCAGAGCACCGGATCGCCTCCGTCGTACTGGACCAGCGCGCCGGTGGACAGGTCGACCACCACGGTCTGCTCCCGGCCGCCGTCCGGCCAGCGTGCGTCCTCCAGCCACGGCCGGTCGGCCAGGAACCGCCCGTCCGGGGAGAGCAGCAGGCCACGGTCGGTCGACGCCGGTCAACGACACGTGCGTGATCCGCCGTGCCCGCCGCCACCAGAAGACGTGCTGGTGGTAGAGGACCTTGCGGACGTACGCGTCGGGGTCGCCCTCGGCAACCAGCCGTTCCCATCGCCCGGCGACGCTGAGGAACGTCTGCTGTACCAGGTCCTCGGCCAGGTGGTGATCGCCGGTGAGCAGGTAGGCGATGCGTGGCAGGGCCATGGTGCGGGCCCGCACGTACGCCTCGAACGGCGGCCGATCGGCATCCACCCACGCCACCTCCTGCCTCCCTCCACGCCCTGGACGGCCCCGGCGGAGGGGACCGACTTTCCGGCGTGGAGGGAAACCGTCGCCGCCGACGGTGGGCGGTGCCCAGCCGGGCCACCCCGTTATAACGCCTCCCGTCATATCTTCGCGTCCGATATATTGCGGCGATGGACACGACGCTGCGGGAACCCACGTTCCTCATCCTCACCGCGTTGGCCGCCGGGCCGCTGCACGGCTACGCGATCATCCGCGAGGTCGCCGCGCTCTCCGACGGTCGGCTGTCGCTGCGCCCCGGAACGCTCTACGGCGCCCTGGACCGACTGACCGACACCGGCCTGGTCGACCTCGACCGGGAGGAGCAGGTCGACGGACGGCTGCGCCGCTACTACCGGCTCTCCCCCAGCGGGGAGCGCACACTGGCCGCCGAGACCGAACGGCTCCGGCGCAACGTCGAGGCGGCCACGGCCCGGCTGCGGGCGCGCGGTGCCCGACCGGCCACCGCGCCCCGCACCGCCGGAGGGTTGGCATGAACGACCTGGAGCGCCGCTACCGTCGCCTGCTGCGCGCGTACCCGCCGGAGTACCGCCGCACGCGCGGCGACGAGATCGTCGGTACGTACCTCGACCTGGCCGGTCCGGACGAGGAACGGCCCTCGCTGGCCGACGCCGTGGACCTGCTACGCGGCGGATTGCGCCAGCGGTTACGGGCCGTCGGGGCCACCGACGTGCTTCCCGGCGTACGGCTCGCCGCCACGCTCGCCCTCACCGCCGCGACCGTGCTGGCCACCGGATGGTTCGTCCGGGACCTGCACCCGCCACCCGCAGACCTGGGCTACCCGAGCTTCGGTCCGTTCGCCTCGGTCGGGGTGCTGGCCTGGGTGGCCTGGCTGCTGGCCGCCGTCGTCGCCGGTCTCGCCCCCGGCCGGCCGACCCGCGTCGCGGTGGCCGGGGCCGTCCTACTCACCGTCGCCGTGGTGCCGCTGGGCGCGGTGCCGGCGCTGCCCCGCCCGGCGCTGTCCGTGCTGGTCCCCCAGGTCGCGCTCGGCCTGCTGGCGCTCGCCCTGCCGGCCCACCCGCCGATCGGAATCCGCTGGTTGCCGGCCCTCGCCGGGCTGGCGACGGCGCTCGCCACGCACCACCTGGCCCCCGGGCTGAGCGACGGGTGGGGCTACTACGGCTGGGCCACCGTCACCCTCCTGTCGACGGTCGGCATCGGACTCATGGTCGTCGTGGTCCTGCTCGCCGCCGGTCTCGCCCTGGCCCGGGACAGCCGGGGTCTGTGGGCCGCGCTGACGCTGGTCGGCCCGGTGGGCCTGCTGACCCTGCACTCCATCGCCGGGGCCGTCCCGCTCTCCCCCAACCCCACCTGGGCGACGCTGGCCGGCACGGCGGCAGTGGTCAGCGCGGTGGGCGTCGGCGCGCTGCCCTCCGCCGTGGCGCTGCGCCGCCGCGTCACGAGGCGGTAGCTGCAAACCCTCGCCAGGAGGCGGTAGCCGGAGAGCCCGGCTCGTCAGGAGGCGGCAGCCGGAGTTCCCGTCTGCCGCCACCGGCCCCGGACGGCGGCCACCGCCAGCCAGAGCACCAGGGCGGTCATCAGGATCGCGCCGGGGGCCTTGGTGAAGCGGGCCAGGTTGGTGCCGTCGGGCAGGGTGAGGAAGGACGCCACCGCGCAGGGCAGCAGGAACCAGGTCGCCCGGGTGGCGGCCACCGCCAGCACCGCCAACGGCCAGACCGCGTACCAGGGGTGGAAGACCGGGGCGAGGGCGACCGTGGCGGCCAGGGCCAGTCCGGCGCCGGCGAGCGCCACTCGGGGCCGGGCGGCGGCCAGCCGGGCCACCCGCTGCCGGACGCCGCTGAGTCGGCGCAGGCTCCGCCAGGCGTGGAACCAGAGCACGACCAGCAGCACCGCGAGCAGCGCCACCGCGACCGCCCGGGTGACCGGCACCGCGTTCGGATCCCAACCGAGCAGCCGGCCGGCGTAGTCGACGGTGAACCCCACGGCGGTCGGTGGGGACGTCCACTGCTCGGAGTCGCCACTGCGGGTCAACCCGCCGATCCAGCCGAACCCGAGCCCGGAGGCCGCCGAGGTGGCCAGCAGGGCGGCCACCGCACCGGCGACCACCCAGAGCCCGTCGCGCAGCAGCGCCCGGAAGGTGACGATGCCCGCCACCGCGGCCAGGGCCGCGAACGGCAGCACCACCAACGCGGTGACCTTCACCGCCACGGCCAGCCCGAGCAGCGCCCCGCCGAACAGCAGGCGGGGCCGCTGCCCGGGATGCCGGACCACCAGCAGCAGCCCGGCCAGCAGCAGGCCGACCATCACCGCGTCGTTGTGTGCCCCGGCGACCAGGTGCACGCCGACCAGTGGGCAGGCCAGCACCAGCCAGACCGCCCGCCGCGCGGGCACCCCGGCGGCGCGGGCCAGCCCCGGCAGGCAGGCGGCGGCGAGGAGCACCCCGGCCACGGCGACCAGCCGCAGCAGCGCGACCGTGCCGAGCAGGGAGCCCCCGAGCGCGGCGGCGGCCCCGGCGAGCAGCACGAAGACCGGCCCGTACGGGGCGGGGGTGCCCCGCCAGATCGGCGAGACCGCCTCCGTCCACGGGCACCCCGCCGCTGCCACCCCGACCCGGTACGGGTCGACGCCCCGGAGCCAGGACCAGCCCTGGCAGGCGTACGAGTAGACGTCGCGGCTGCCCAGCGGCGGCGCGGCCAGCAGCGGCAGCAGCCAGAGCCCGGCGGTGACGTGGGCCCACCGCCCCGACGGCGCGCCCCGCCGCAGCGACCACCAGGCACCGACCAGCAGCAGCGTGCCGACCAGCCAGCAGCCCAAGGCCCACGGGCCGTGCGGGGCGGCCCAGACCGCGCCGAGCCGGGTGGTGATCGGGGCGTCGGTGCGGGCACCGCCCAGCCAACCGGCGACGCTCAGCAACACCGCACCGGTGAGCCCGGCGTACCGGGCCACCGTGGCGACGGCGGGCCGGGCCGGACCGACCGCGCCCGGCTCGCTCACCGTGTCTCTCCTCAGTCTGCGGGGACCGGTTCCCGGGCCGCCCGAGCCGACCGTACCAACCGGACTGCCACCACTATCACGAACAGCGTCATGAGGGGCGCACCGGGCATCTTGGTGTACCGGGGTAGACCGGTGCCGTCCGGCAGCACCGTAAACGCTGACACCAGGGCGACCACCAGGAACCAGCGAGCCTGGTATGCGGTAGCGGCGAGCACCGCCAGCGGCCAGATCCAGTACCAGGGGTGGAAGATCGGCGAGAGCGCCACCGTGGCAGTCAGGGCCAGACCGGCATGCCAGTACGGGTCCCGGTCCCGGGCCCGCCACCAGAGCCAGACCAGCACCACCAGGAGGACCGCCACGCCGATCGCCCGAGTTACCGGCAGCGCGTCGACGTGCACCCCGAACAGCCCCGTCACCTGGCCGATGGTCTGCCCGACGGCGGTGGGCGGCGAGGTCCAGGCGATGGCCAGGCCGCCCTGTTCCAGGCCGGCGACGAAGCCGAAGTCGAGTCCGGCGGCGAACGTCACCACGACCAGGGTTGCCGCGGCCGCGCCGACCACCCACCCGCCGTCGCGGACCAGGGCCCGGATCCGGTACGGCCCGACGATCGCGGCCAGCGCCGCGAACGGCACCACCACCAGTGCCGTGACCTTGATCGCGGCAGCCAGGCCGAGCAGCAGCCCGCCGCCGAGGAGCGGCAACGGGCGGCCCGGCCGGGCGGCCACCACCGCCAGTCCGGCGACGAGCAGGCCCACCATCAGCGCATCGTTGTGCGCGCCGGAGATGAGGTGGACCGGCACCAGCGGGCAGGCCAGGACCAGCCAGAGGGCCCGCTGTGGGGCCACCCCGCAGCGCCGCGCCAGAGCCGGCAGGGCCCATGCGATCAGCGCCACCCCGACCACCGCGAGCAGCCGGAACAGCACGACGCTGCCCTCCAGCGTCCCGACGGTCTTCACCACCGCCCCGGCCAGCGCCACGAAGAGCGGCCCGTACGGGGCCGGCGTGTCCCGCCAGATGTACGAGATGGTGTCCAGCCACGGGCAGGGCAGCGCCGAGACGCCCTGCTCGTACGGGTTGATCCCGGCGGCGTAACTGGCGCCCTGGCAGGCGTACGCGTACGCGTCCCGGCTGGCCAGCGGCGGGGTGACCAGCATCGGCAGCAGCCAGATCCCGATGGTGACCAGCGCCCACCGGGTCGACGGGACCCGGTCGCGGAGCGACCACCACGCCCACGCCAGCAGCCCGGTGCCGACCAGCCAGAGCGCGAGCACCTGGGGCCCGTTCGGCCCCTGCCAGATGCTGACCGGGGTGGGGCGCAGCGGGGAGGAGGGGAGCGCCCCGCCGAGGACGGCAGCGACGGCGAGCATGACCGAGCCCAGCAGGCCGGTCCAACGCAGGAGGTGGTGAGGCACGTCCGACATGCTGCCAGTACGGTGGTCGCCGTTACGGAGGTGGGGATGCGCGGGTTCCGGGTGACGATGTCGAGTGCGGTCTGCGCGGCCGTCCTCGGGGTGGCCCTGCTGCTGGCTCCCCCCATGGGCCCGGACCTCTCCGCCCAGGTGGCCCGGGCCGACTTCTTCGCCGCTCACGGCCCCGCCCTGGTGGACCTGCGCTGGTACGGCGGCATCCACCCGTTCGGCTACAGCCTGGTCTCTCCGCCGGTGATGGCCCTTCTCGGCGTCCGGGTGACCGGGGCGCTCGCGCTGCTCGTGGCGGCGACCGCGTTCAGCCTGCTGCTGGTGCGCACCAGGGTGCCCCGGCCGCTGCTGGGCAGCCTGGTCGGGGTGGTCTGCATCGCCGGCAACCTCGTCTCCGGTCGCGTGACGTACGCGCTCGGGGTGGCCTTCGGCCTGCTCGCACTCCTCGCCCTGGTCCCCCCGACGGAGATCACCCGACCCAACCGCCAGGTCCGGGCCGGCTTGGCGGTGCTCGCCGCCCTGCTCGCCTCGGCGACCAGTCCGGTGGCCGGGCTCTTCGTCGGCTTGGCCGGGGCAGCGTTGCTGATCAGCCGTCGGTATGCCGACGGTCTGCTGCTCGGAATCTCGGCCGCCGTGCCTCTTGGTGCCACCGCGCTCCTGTTCGGTGAGGGCGGGTGGATGAACATCAGCCGCACCGACACCGTGCACGCGGTGGTGACCAGCCTGCTGGTGGCGGCGCTGACCGGGTACCGGCCGGTGCGGGTAGGCGCTCTGCTGTCGGCTGCCGGGGTACTGACGGCAGCCCTTGTGCACACCCCGGTCGGGTTGAACGCGACCCGGCTGGTGGTGATGTTCGCGCTACCGGTGCTGGCCGCGACCGCCCGCTCGCCTCGTTGGCCCGCAGCGCTCCGGACGGGCCGGCACCTCCCCCGGGCGGCTGGTGTGGGCGCGCTCGCCGGGCTGCTCGGGCTGGTCTGCTGGTGGCAGCCGCCGGTGGTGGTCGCCGACCTGCACGGGGCTGGGCACCCCACCAGTGACCGGGCGTTCTTCGAGCCGCTCCGCACGGAACTGGACCGCCGTGGGCTCACCGGGCGGGTGGAGGTGCCCCCAACCCGCGACTACTGGGAGGCCGCCCACCTGAGCGACGTGTTGCTGGCCCGGGGCTGGCTGCGGCAGGCCGACATCGACCGTAACCCGCTGTTCTTCACCACGGTGCCGGGGGCGGTCGGTACGGGCGTGCCGCTGACCGCCGAGGGGTATCGGCGTTGGCTGGGGGAGAACGCGGTGCAGTACGTCGCCGTACCGGACACGGAACTCTCCTGGGTGGGCCGAGCCGAGGCGGCGCTTGTCGAGGGCGGGCTGCCGTATCTGACCGAGGTCTGGTCGGACGCCCGGTGGCGACTGTTCGCGGTCACCGACCCGGCCCCGCTCGTCGGCGCGCCCGCTGATCTGCTGGACCTGTCCGCCACGACTGTCGTGTTCCGGGCGTGCTCGGCCGGCGAGGTGCCCGTTCGAATCCGTTACTCCCCCTGGCTGTCGGTGACCGGCGGCGCGACCGCCGCCCCGGACGGGGGCTGGACCACGGTGACCGTTCCCCGGCCGGGCCTGTACCAGGTCGGAACTCCGCGCCCGCTGACCCCCGCAATGCGTTCGACCACCTGCCACTGACAACAACACCCATTAGCAACGTTTCATTTATGTTTGTCGAAATCCGTAATACTTCTTGACTCTTCTCGATGAATGAACATATGGTCACTTGGACCGATCCAAATATGCCACGAAAGAGGAAGAGTGAAGAAGAGTCTACGTCGAATCGCAGTGGCCGCCGCCGCAGCTACCTCGGTAGCCGTCCTGCTGCCGGGTACCGCCCAAGCCGCCCAATGGAACACCGTGTCACAAACCCTGAACGGCACGAACTGGACGACGGAGAATTACGTTCGCACCGTCACAACCCAGGGAATCACCATTCGTCTAGAACTCAACAACCTGCCTGGATGCTGCCTCGACCTCCGCCTCAAGCGCAGCAGCGACGGCCAGGTATTCGCCTCCAAGTTCAACATGAACACCCTGAACGTGGAGTACCCCATCGCTACCGACGTCCTCGCCGACACGCGCTTCATCATGGAAGGCCGGAACACGGTGAGCAACACCGACCGCTTCTGGTCGGGCAGCCTCTACTACTGATCCGCAGCAGGCGGCAGGGCCTCCACTCGGAGCCCCTGCCGCCTGACCACGCCGCCAAGGAAGGCATCATGCCCGCACGCGCCAAGGCACCTGCCGGGATCGCGGCCCTCGCCACCACCATGGTCCTCCTCCTGTCCGCCTGTGCCCACCCCACCGACGCTGGCGGCCAACCGAAGTACCAGGATTTCGCCGGCTACTCCGACGAATACCGGAAGGCAACGGAACGCCTGGACCTCCCCGCCCGCAGCACGTGGCCGGAACTCATGCCATCACCCGAGGATAACGCCCGGTACGCGATTGGCGTCGGCACCACGAAGGCGGAATTGGCATGGCTCTGCGAATGGGAAAAGGAGTGGCTTGAACACTCCTCGAACCCCAGGAAAGCTGCCACGATCCTCAACGAAATCAAAAGGATAGAAAGTTTCCAAGTATTCACAGTCGCGATGGACGACATCAGCCGAGACGAAGTCCGGGCCAACATCAAACGGGCTGAACGCGGTGACCAGAGCGGCATCCAACGCGATGTCCAAGCCAACTGTTAAACAGAGTCAAACCCCTCGCGGTGCGTGTGCGGATTTTGTGGCCGCCCACCATCGGCGAGAACCTCCTCGGGTGCGGTCAGGAGGTAGCGGGTCAGATGCCTGGACGACAGCGTTGGGCGGTCGACTTCGACGCGGCCCTTCCTGCTGCGGGCCGGCACGAGCTGTGCCGGTGACGTCCTTGCGGACGGCCTTGGCGAAGGCCGTGCCAACAGCCACGCAGCGGCCCGCGGCCTGCGCCGCCATGCCATGGCACGGCGGACCGCTTCGGCGTAGGCGCCGGAAGAGTCCCGGCACGCCACCTCGACACTGGGACGCTCAAGCAGCCACGTTTCCGGAGGTTGTTTGGCTGGCCCTGCACTGACGGCTTTCCGTCGCTGGAGACGCCCCGTTACCTCTCGGCATCGATGCCGATGGCAGTCACACCCTAAGGGATGTCTCGCAACTCGGTGGCCGGTCCATGGTGGCTCATGTCGGGGTGCAGGTGATCTCGGCAGCCCGCCAAGAGTGGATCTTCCCCTTCACCGGGCTGCAGCCCGCCCAGTTCCGCAGGCTGGTCAGGCTGGTCGCCGAGCGTGGTGGCGACGCGATCGTCGATGGTCGGCCGGGCCGGCAGTGGTCTCTCGACCTCGCCGACCGGGTGTTGCTGGTGGCCGCGTACTGGCGCACGAACCTAACGATGCGGCAGATCGGCCCGCTGTTCGGCGTGTCGCACTCCGCCGCGCATCGGGTCATCGACACCGTCGGCCCCCTGCTCGCCCTGGCGCCCGCATGAAGTGCTTCAAGATCCTGCGCGACTACCGGCGCGCCGCCAGCACATTGGTCGACACCGCTTCCGGCATCGCCCATCTCCACAACATCATCCTCGCTGGGTGACACCAGCACCGTTGCCAGGCAACGCCATCACCGAGTTACGAGACGTCCTTCAGAAGGCCGCAATCCGAGCCCTGGCGCCCACATCATGCCAAGCAGTCTGAATCGAGGCCGCAGGAGAAAAAGGACCACGCCGATCGTGTGGACGACCGGTGGGGGGGGGGGCCGGCGGGGCCCCCCCCCCCCCCCCCCCCCCCCCCCCCCCCCCAAAAAAAAAACAACACAAAAGGGTGAACAAGAAAGGTGG